>DASQBW010000495.1:0-12274 GCA_035635015.1 Draconibacterium sp.
GTCCTTGAAAAAAATTATTCTAATACCGAATTTACTGCCGAACAATTTGCCAAGGAAATGTTTGTAAGCCGGAGCCTTTTATACAAAAAAATTAAAGCATTAACCGATTTGAATATCACGGACTTTATCAATTCTTACAAACTGAAAAAATCAGTGGTTTTAATAAAAACGGGGGATCTCTCAATTTCTGAAATCGCATTTAAAGCCGGTTTTAACGATCCAAAATATTTCAGCCGAATCTTCAAAAAGTTCTACGGATCTACACCTAGTAGTTTTATAAAAAGCAGCTGAAAACACTATTTAAAAAGTCATTTCTACTTTGTTAATTCCTCAATTGTCCACTTTCCATATTCAATTGTCCACCCCAAAACACTTTGTCGCTTTGTATTTTTACATTCTGTTTTTTAGCCAACCGTAAACTTTTTAATCAACCGGATTTGTGGTTATATCACAAAAGAGTAACAACAATACATTAACCTGATTATCCTAAAACCTGATAGTATGAGGACAATAAAATACCGTAAACAATTCAGCATACTATTTTTACTCCTGCTTTTGATGATCTTTTCATTTAAAGGATCTGACGAAATTATCAATAGGGATAAGATTGATTATCAATTCAAGCCAACGAAAGAAGAAATTAATGAAATTATTGCCTCCACGTATGGAGACTGGAGAGATATATTACTGAGGTGGGATGGTTACTGGCGTGTACAGGAAATAGGTGCCGATGAAATCGTTATTCCCGTGCGCCCGAACGGATGGGATGACGGAGGAATTTATAGAAAAATCCATGAACATAACTGGGCAATTGACGATGACATTGTGGTTCAAACCTGGGACAGGACATACACAGCAATTTCCAACTGTAATTTTGTTATCGACCAAATTGAATCAGGTTATCTGCCACTCGAAGAACAGAAAACTGAAGTTCTTGCTGAATTAAAGGTGTTACGTGCAAGTTATTACTACATTTTAATTGATTTATACGGGAATGTTCCGCTGATAACACAATACAGTCTGGAAAATAAACATCATCCGCAACAACAAAAAAGAGATGAAGTTTTCACTTTTATTGTGAATGAAATAACAAACAATTTGAATTATCTCTCAAGCGAATCCAGCACAACCACTTATGGCCGTTTTAACAAATGGGCAGCACATACATTGCTGGCAAAAATGTATTTAAATGCCAAAGTTTACACCGGAACACCCATGTGGAATAAATGTATTGAACAATGCGATGCGGTAATCAACTCAAACGCGGGATACAAACTGGAAGACAATCAGAAAAATGTATTCATTACTGAAAATCAGGATTCAAAAGAGATCATTTTTGGTCTTTCTATCGACGAGCATTCAACAACGGCATGGAACCAATTTGACATACACATGCAAACCTGCCAGCCTTCAATGCAGAAAAAATATAAGCTGCAGGCAAAACCATGGGGTGGCATGTGCGCCATACCCCAGTTCATCGACACTTTTGATCCTGAAGATAAACGCCTAACACAAAACTTTATGATGGGGCAGCAATACTCAGCTAATGGCGATCCGCTGTACGTAAGCGTAGGAGATAAAATTGGAGAACCACTGATTCTTGTTAATGAATTACCGGGGGTTCACACCTCTCAGGCAACAGATGGTTACCGGTTTGAAAAATTTGAAATCGCCCCGGGATCATCCAATATACTAAACAACGATTTTCCATTATTCCGTTATGCTGATGTATTGATGATGAAAGCAGAATGCCTGTTACGTACCGGAAAAGCAGATGATGCAGCTACTATCGTTTCGAAAGTGAGAGCCAGGGCATTTGACAATCCGGAAAAAGCAAAAGTAACGGGCGATGAACTCAAACAAGGAAGCTTGTATAACTACGGTCAGAGAAATGAGTTTGAAACGACTTACGAAGGAGGTGACGATATTGAGTTCGGACGCTTTCTTGATGAATTGGGCTGGGAGTTTAACCAGGAAGGAAGAAGAAGACAAGATATGATCCGTTTTGATGTGTACACCAACAAGTCGTGGTTATCACATGCTCCAAACGGAGATTATCATAAATTGTATCCTATACCTGCCAAGCAACTGGAATCCAATCCAAAATTGAAACAGAATATTGGCTATGAACAAATTGAAAATATAAACTATCATAAAGGAAAGTTAATATCTGCACTTGCCTTTATCTTTAATTAATTTATAATGAAAAAATCAGGACAAATTATCTTACTTTTTATTTTAGGCTTCATTCTTATTAATTGTTCTCCAAAAGAAAAAGCACAGGAAGAACAAATTGAAAAAGCGCCGCAATCGCAAAGCCTTAGTTTTAACAACCCAATAATTAAAGATAAATACACTGCCGATCCGGCCGCTATGGTATACAATGATACTGTTTACCTGTATGCCGGACACGACCAAGCACCAGCACGCGAAAACAACTACGTTATGAATGAATGGTTGGTATACTCATCAACCGATATGGTAAACTGGACCGAACATCCTGTTCCGTTAAAACCTGCTGATTTTTCGTGGGCAGCACACAGTGCATGGGCTGCCGAGGTAATTGAAAAAGATGGAAAATTCTATTGGTATGTTACTGTTGAACATGGCAGTATTCGCGGAAAAGCGATTGGAGTTGCTGTTTCCGATAGTCCTGTTGGTCCGTTTAAAGACGCAATTGGAGAGGCATTAATTACAAACGATATGACTACAGAGTATACCCGTATTGGCTGGGATGATATCGATCCAACAGTGTTTATCGACGATGACGGACAAGCCTATCTATACTGGGGGAATACACAATGCTATTGGGCAAAGCTTAAAGATAATATGATTGAGTTGGACGGTGAAATACAAACAGTTGATTTACCTCACTTTACCGAAGCTCCATGGATTCATAAACGTGGCGACTGGTACTATCTGTCATACGCTTATGAGTTCCCTGAAAAAACAGCTTATGCCATGAGTAAATCAATTACCGGACCATGGGAATTTAAAGGAATTTTAAATGAACTTGCAGGAAATACAAATACCAATCACCAGGCAATTATAGAGTTTAAAGACAAATGGTATTTCATATACCACACCGGTGGGCTTCAAAATGGAGGTAGTCATCGCCGATCAGTTTGTATCGATCGTCTTTATTACAATGAAGATGGAACGATGAAGCGTGTTGTGATGACTTCAGAAGGCATTCAATAAAAAAATCGATTTTTTGCTGAGGACGATTAAAGTTGCTCTCATTTTCAAAAAAAGAAATTATTACTATCTTTTCGCCTCCATTGAACATTGGTATCAAGGGGCCATCTATTTCAAGCGAAATCCTGGCTTCAGGAGGTGAAAAGAAGCAAAAAGGGAAAGATTGGTTAAATGCAAAACGCAATTCAGTTCATGCATTACGACCTTTCTCTTCAAGATTATGATGCTAATATTAATGGACGTTTAATTATATTCGTTAACATTTACAATGGAACATTAGGGACAGTATTTCGTTGTATAAAAAAGTGAACTATTAAAAGATTAACCTGAGTAGAACTTAGTAATTTGGGTTTTTAATGGAAACAAAAAACCTTGTTAATCATACTATTAAACCAATATTTTGAACATTAAAATTAGTGTTATATGAAAAAATTTATGAACTTAATTCTTATGGTCATGCTTACATCTGGAAGCCTGGTAGCTCAGGAAAATGCTCGCATTAAAATTGATATTGATCGCCAAATAGGTGATATTAATGAGCACATCTACGGAAATTTTGTGGAACATCTTGGTCGTTGTGTTTACGGAGGAATTTACGATCCCGACTCACCATTGTCAGATGAAAACGGAATACGTCTTGATGTGTTGGAAGCAGTTAAAGGACTAAATGTTCCTTTAACCCGCTATCCGGGTGGTAACTTTGTATCAAACTACCATTGGAAAGATGGTGTTGGCCCGAGGGAAGATCGCCCAACGCGTATGGAACTGGCATGGGACCGCCTGGAAACAAATCATTTTGGCACCAATGAATTTATTGATTACGCCAAACGGATGAATACCGAACCGTATTTTGCCGTTAACATGGGTACCGGAACCATTGAGGAAGCCCAGCAATGGGTAGAATATTGCAACGTTAAAGAAGGGCCTTACTATGCCGAACTTCGTAAAAAACATGGTTATCCGGAACCACACAATATTAAATACTGGAGCCTTGGTAACGAAATGGACGGTTTTTGGCAAATGGGACACTTAAATGCTGAAGATTACGTTAAAAAAGCCCGCGAAGCTGCCAAATTAATGAAACTCACTGATCCATCTATTAAGTTGATTGCAGCAGGAGCTTCTAATTTCAGACCCGGTAACGATCCGCATGAATGGAACGCCACTGTACTTGCCGAATTAAGAGACGTAGTTGACTACATTGCACTGCACATGTACGTGGGTAACCCGGAAGGCGATTATTACAATTTTGTATCATCTCCCCTTGCTTTGGAAGATCGCACAGCGATAGTTAGAGGAATGATTAAACGCGAAATGGAGAAAGCCGAACGTGAGAGTGAAGATCCTATATATATTGCATGGGATGAGTACAATGTTTGGTACCGTTGGAGAAGAGACGACAAAGCAACTGGCGAACGCGCATTGGAAGAACGTTACAACCTGGAAGATGCCCTGGTAGTTGCCGGTTTCTTAAATGCCTTTATTCGCAATGCCGACATCGTAAAAATGGCAAACATGGCGCAGTTGGTAAATGTTATTGCACCTATTTTTGCCGAGAAAAACGATATGTTTCTGCAAACCATTTATTATCCGCTTCAACTTTTTGCCAACAATATGTTTGGAACTGCATTGAATGTTCATGTAGATTGTGAAACTTATGATACTGATGAATTCTACCTGGGACTATCAGAACAGTCAACCCAGCAATTGGATGTTCCCTATCTTGATGTTTCTGCTGCTTACGAAGATGGAGAAGTAGTTATTGCAGTAATTAACAGACATAAAGACAATGCTATTACAACCGATGTTATTTCACAAGAAGGACTGTTTGATGGTGACTTTGAAGTTTACGAAGTAACTGGTCCCGATGTTAAAGCTGAAAACGACTTTGGTAAAACAAATGTTGAAACGGTTGAAAAAGAAGCCATTAAATTAAATAAAGCAGACAAATTCACTTACGCCTTTCCTCCACATTCATTTACAATGTTGAAGGGAAAAATTGTTAAATAATTATCTGACAAAAACGCATCGGAGGTTTTCATATTGATGAACAAAACATTTCTATACCTGTGGGCTCTTCTTCTTGTCTTGGCAATTTCGTGCAGCGAAGACTCTGATCCTGTACCAAACGAAGAAGAACCGGAAGAAGAGACTTCGCCACCAAGAAACGAGGATTTTGTGGGTCCTTCTTATGCCGACAATTATACAGCTATTGCAAGCTGGGCGTCGCGCGACAATTGGAATCTCGCCAACGTACATGATCCTACGGTTGAGAAATGTGATGATTATTATTATATGTATCAAACCGATGCTTCGTATGGTAATGCACATGCCGGGCACGGACATTATCCTTACCGGCGCTCACAAAATCTGGTTGACTGGGAATTCCTGGGAATGGCCTTTGAAACCGTTCCGGCATGGGTGAAAGACTCGTTAAACAGTAAGCGGGCACAAATGGATCCTGCGCTGCCACCCATTGAAAATCCTTCATATGGATTTTGGGCACCTTGTATCCGTAAGGTTGGAGAAAAATACCGGCTGTACTACAGTATAGTGGTAACCAATCCAATTGTAGGGTCGTCAACCGAAACATCGTGGACAGAACGGGCCTTTATTGGCCTGGCAGAATCAGATGATCTGGCATCCAATGTTTGGGAAGACAAAGGCATGGTAGTTTGCTCTGAACCCGATGGTAAAGAAACCTATACCCGCACAGGAGGAGGTGACTGGAGTGGCTATTTTCAGTTTAATGCCATCGACCCGAGTTTTATTGTTACACCCGAAGGAGAACACTGGCTGATTTACGGGTCGTGGCACAGCGGTATTGCTGCCATTCAGCTGGATCCACAAACCGGAAAACCGTTCCAATTGGAAAGCCTTGAAGATTACGGCGTTCGAATAGCAGGTCGCGGCGATGTTAATACCAATCGCTGGCAGGCACTGGAAGCTCCGGAAATAATTTATAATGAAGCAACCGGATATTATTACCTGTTTTTAGCTTACGATGAACTTTCGGTAGCTTATAATACACGTGTTGCCCGATCGGAAAATATTACCGGACCCTATTACGGTATCAACGGAGATAACATTACCAATGGCGCTGAGTGCTGGCCAATGCTGGCACATCCTTATGCTTTCGCGAATCATACCGGTTGGGTTGGAATTTCACATTGTGCGGTATTTCAAAATCCGGAATCGGGGCAATGGTACTATTCATCGCAAGGCCGGTTGCCGGAGGATGTTCCCGGAATTAATGCGTCCAATGCGGTTATGATGGGCCATGTTCGGGAGATTCATTGGACAGAAGACGGTTGGCCGGTTGTGATGCCCGAACGCTATGCCGCAGTTCCGCAACTCGCTCTTAGCGATGAGGATTTATGGGGAGATTACGAGATAATCATCATGGATTACCAGTACAGAACCCTACAAACTTCCAGAGCTTTTAAACTTAAAAGTGATGGAACGGCATCGGGAATTTATTCGGGAAACTGGACACTTGATGCAAGTGATGGAGTTCTGGCTATTGGAAATCAAAAACTGATTATTCGTGACGGATACAACTGGGAAGCAACACCACGTAAAGCAACGCTTCAGTTGTCGGGGTTAACACCACAGGGAAAGCCGGTTTGGATAAAGAAAGTAAAATAGGAAAAAGTCAAAAAAAGAAACAATTATTTTTTAAAACGATAAATTAACTATGAGAATGTCAAAATCAATTTTAACAATTTTTTTAGCGCTATTGGCCGCTACTACTTTCGCTCAAACTAAGCTTACGTTGCGAACCAACGAGGCTGAAACTAAGATCAGCAAGGACATTTACGGTCATTTTGCCGAACACCTTGGACGATGCATCTATGGTGGAATTTATGTAGGAGAAGATTCAGATATTCCTAACATTAACGGATTTCGCGACGATGTTGTTGGGGCACTCATTGACATGAAAATTCCATTACTTCGCTGGCCGGGAGGCTGTTTTGCCGACACTTACCACTGGAAAGATGGTATTGGTCCGAAAGAAGATCGCCCATCAATAGTAAACGTTCACTGGGGGGGAGTAACTGAAGACAACAGCTTCGGAACCCATGAGTTTCTTGAATTTTGTGAGCTGATTAAAGCTGAGCCTTACATCAACATCAATGTTGGTAGTGGAACCGTTCAGGAAGCCTCTGAATGGGTAGAATATGTTACGTCAAGTAATTTAAGCCCAATGACCGAACTTCGGAAACAGAACGGTCGGGAAGAGCCCTGGGATGTAAAATACTGGGGTATTGGAAACGAAAACTGGGGCTGTGGTGGAAACATGACTCCGGAATATTATGCCGATTTGTATAACCGCTTTGCGACCTACTGCCACGGCGACGACCTCTACCGCATTGCAGGTGGACCAAACATTGACGATTACAACTGGATGGACGTAGTTATGAGAAAAACTTCTGCTCACCCAAGCCTGGTGCAAGGAGTTTCGATCCATTACTATACATTTACGGATGGCTGGACCAGCAAAGGTCATGCAACTGATTTTGGTGAATTAGAGTGGTTCAAAACTATGAACAACACGCTAAGAATGGAAACTTTGGTTGAACGTCATTCAAACATCATGGACAAGTACGATCCACAAAAACGTATCGGAATGATTGTTGACGAATGGGGAAACTGGTTTAACGTGAAAGAAGGAACAAATCCGGGATTCCTGTACCAGCAAAATACACTCCGTGATGCACTGGTTGCCGGTATTAACCTGAACATCTTTAACAACCATTCAGACCGTGTTAAAATGGCCAACATAGCCCAGGCAATCAATGTTTTGCAGTCGGTAATTCTTACCCAGGACGATGAAATGGTATTAACACCTACTTACTATGTTTTCAAAATGTACAGCGTACACCAGGATGCAACACTTATTCCTACTCACCTGAAAACAGGTAATTACACCTACGAAGGAAGATCAGTGCCTGCTGTTAATGCCTCGGCATCAACAAAAGACGGAGTTGTTTCAATTACGCTTTGTAATTTAAATCCAAATGCGAATGAAACCATTGAAATTGATGTTGACGATAAAACATTCGCTTCTGCAAGCGGGCAGATCATTACATCAGATAAGATGAATAACTACAATGATTTTGGTTCAGCGGAAAAGGTAACCTTAAAAGATCTTGCTGTAGCTAAACCTGCAAATGGAAAACTAAGCATTGAGTTGCCTGCAAAATCAGTTGTTTTGGTTCAGTTGAAATAATAACTACCATAAAAGATCAAAAAGAAGAGGAAGCATTTGCTTCCTTTTTTTTTTATTCCAGATACTCACATTTATACCCGAAGATAATATTGTAAATACCATCCAAACATTTAGTTATGCTTAATAATTTCATTTCCGAAAAATGAAAGTCATTTATTGCCTGACTGTTTACCGCCAATCTTATCTTATTTATATCAATTCGTTTTCAAGATGTCCAAATCATCGATTTATTAAAAACAAAAACTTTTCTTTATTGGTTAAATTTTCATTTATTGCAATGTACTAACCAACTAAATTTGAAAACATCAATCGAATATATCATTCACGATCCTTCATTGTTAAATAGATTCCGCAAATCCGATTTGTTTTGGACTAAGTTGGCATTTGTTAATGGCCGAATCTGATGTGTCGGATAACGATGGATATTAATGAACTTAAAAACAATAAACGAAACAATAAGCAGTTTCTAATTCCTGGTAAACACTGACATGTAAGAGTTTACTGTTGATGAAAACGATAATAACTATGAACAAGAAGTTTTTAAATACGCTCTTTATCCTGTTAATAATTAGCATTCAGTACTTATCTGCACAGAATGAAGTTGCTATAAAACCATTAATCGGAGAACTTAATTTTGACGGATCAGTAAACGAACCAGAGTGGAAAATAAGCCAGGAATTTCAAATGACCATGCATTATCCGGTCTACGGAAACGCTCCAACTGAAGAGAGCGAAGTCTACATAACATTCGACAATAACTATTTATGGGTTGGCGCAATACTCTACTATCAAGATATCAACAATATTGTTTCATCAAGTAAACAACGCGATGAACGATCATCAAATTCAGATGCTTTCGGAATTATTCTCGATTCTTACAACGACAATGAAAACGGTCTGGCCTTTGTTACCATGCCCTCGGGATTAAAAACTGATTATGCCATTTCGAACGATGGCCAGGGAGGTGGAGGTCCGGGCAGGAGCAGTAAAAACTATACCTGGAACTCATTTTGGGATGTAAAAACAACAACAACTGAAAACGCCTGGCATGTTGAGATGCGGATTCCTTTCTCAAGTTTAAGATTCCAGAGTGTTAATGACATCACCAAAATGGGGTTGATAATTAATCGCGATATCAGCTATTGCAACGAAAAAGCAACTTATCCGGCTATCGATAATAAATATGGCTTTGGGGCTAACACACGTCCTTCTCTCAGCCAAACCGTTGTTTTTGAAGGTATTAAAGCAAAAAACCCGGTTTATATCTCACCATATGTACTGGGAGGTACCTCAAAAAACTTCGAACTCAACGAAGCCCAAGATAACTATGTTGGCAATAGCGATCCTAAATTCACCGGCGGACTTGATGTTAAATACAATTTGAACAGCAACCTTACACTCGATTTTACAGTAAACACCGATTTCGCCCAGGTAGAGGCTGATGATCAAACTATTAATCTAACACGCTACTCCCTGTTCTTTCCGGAAAAACGGTTGTTTTTCCAAGAGCGATCCGGGATATTCGATTTTAGCCTTGGCCGCTCGCAAAGCTTATTTTACAGTCGTAACATCGGAATCTCACACGGCGAAGCTGTTGATATTTTAGGTGGTGCCCGTTTGGTAGGCCGCCTTGGAAAATGGGATGTTGGCTTTTTAAATATGAATACCGAAGCATACAATGGAAATGCTGCAGAGAATTTTGGCGTTGCACGGCTGAGAAAGCAGGTGATTAACGAGAACTCGTACATTGGGGGAATGGTTACCTCACGCATTGATTTTAATGGAAACTACAATATTGCTTACGGAATTGACGGAATCTTTAAATTATCGGATGTGGATTATCTCGATGTAAAGATTGCCCAAACTCAGGATAAATCAGATGACTCGGAAACGCTCTCTTTAGATCCAACCTTCCTTTCTGTTGGTATCGAACGACGCACCCAAAAAGGATTTATGTATGAAGGAAAGTATGCCTACTGGGGTAAAGATTTTGATCCAAAAGCCGGATTTATGTTTTTAAATAACATTCAAGAAGCCAGCGCTTCTCTTGGTTATGGTTGGTATGCACCCGAAAAATCATCAATATACAGTTCTTCGCTAAGTGTTGATTTTGATATTACAAACAGACTTGAAGACGGAGATATAGAAAGCATGCGAATCTCTCCCCGATACAGAATAGAACTTAAGAAAGGATATAGTTTGTTTTCTTTTCTGAACTATCAAAAAGAAGGATTAACGAGAGATTTCCACCTGTCTGATGATACTTTTGTTCCGGCAGGTGATTATTCGTTTTGGAACTTACGGGGCATGCTTTCAACACCAAGAACAAGCAAAATTGGAGCGAGACTGGGATTCAACGGAGGCGAATTTTACGATGGAAATAAGTATTCAATCGAGCTGACCCCCGATTTTAATGTTTCACCCAGCCTGCAGCTTTCCGGTACATATGAGTTTGATCACATCGAATTTTCAAGCCGTAATCAAAAATTTACCAATCATATTGCCCGTGTAAAAGCAATATATATGCTGAACACCAAAGTTTCATTGAGTTCGTTTGTTCAGTACAACGAGATGGACAATATTGTAATCACCAATCTAAGATTCAGGTACAGTCCACGCGACGGAAACGATTTATACGTTGTGTTTAATAATCTGAGAAATGTTGAGAAAGCGGGCACAACTCCAAAACTTCCTAAATTTATTAACCGCACATTAATGCTGAAATATACACATACCTTTCAGCTTTAATTTGAGTTGTAATGACTGAGCGACGAATTGTTGATTTTTAATTATCTGTGTTTGATTTTGGGTTAGAACTCCGGTAAAATAGATGTTTGTACGGCTTCTATTTTCAATTCGTTTAAACAAGCAGCTACCAAAAGAAATAAAGAAAGTTAGAAAAATTCATTACTTATACTTCTCACTTTTACCCTGATACTGAAATTTTTATATCTTCGCGGCCATTATTAACCACGTGTTCTTGATAACCACGTTAAAAACAAGAAAAATGAAGAATAAAGTTTCTGTTCTTTTTATGCTTGCAGGTATTCTTTTCGCCACCTGCCTATTGATTTCCAACATTCTTGCTTCAAAAATTATGATGATCGGTCCGTGGTCGGCTCCGGCGGGTGTACTTATTTTTCCGTTGGCCTACATCATTAACGATGTGCTGGTTGAAGTTTGGGGCTACCAGAAAACACGCCTAATCATATGGGCGGGTTTTGGAGTAAATGTGCTTGCCGTGCTTTTCTTTACCCTTGCAATTGCCGTTAGTGCTGCACCGTTTTGGGAAAATCAGGTTGCTTTTGCCACGGTTTTGGGCAGTACCCCTCGTATTGTTGCTGCCAGTATGCTGGCCTACCTGATGGGTTCTTTCCTGAATGCCTATGTTATGAGCAAGTTTAAATTACTAACAAAAGGAAAAGGCTTTTCATTGCGCGCCATTGTTTCAACGCTTGCCGGAGAAGGAGCTGATTCGGCCCTATTTATCTCCATTGCTTTTGCCGGAATATACCCGGTAAACACGCTGCTTATCATGATTTTAACCCAGGCCCTTATCAAAACGATCTATGAAATTGCCATTCTTCCATTAACCATTTGGGTGGTAAACAAAGTGAAAAAAATGGAAGGAATCGACACTTACGATTACAATGTCTCGTACAATCCCTTTAAACTGAAGATTGAAGGGCTGAAGGATTAAATGAATTTCTTAGCAAGATGACATCAACAAATAGAGCAGCGCCGAAAAAAGCCCTGGTAGTTTTTTCAGGCGGACAAGACTCAACTACATGCCTTTTTTGGGCCAAGCGCGAATTTGAAGAGGTACATGCCATTGCTTTTAAC
>DASQBW010000496.1:0-3794 GCA_035635015.1 Draconibacterium sp.
AATGTATTTGGCAATGTTGTGGTAAATTTCCGGATCGCGCCCCCAAATCTGAGCCACTATTTTAATGTTGAGTTTCTTTAACAAAACACGTTCCGAGTCATTTACAATCAGCCGCTCAGAAACCCGCTCGCGACCTACAGGATGATTCATCCCTTCAACAGAAGTAAACTCGGTAAAGACCACGTGCAATTTTTCCGGTGCTGCCATTCCCATTACAATTTCGCGAAAAACCGTGTCGGTTACATCTTCCATTGGGGCCAGCGAAAAAGCAGGACCATTAAACTCTTGCCAAAAATTACTCATGCTGCAAAAATATCAAAACATATAAAAATACTACGCAACTATTTCTGTTGTTCGAGTTGCATTAACGAAAGGCTTTTTCTGAACTTACGGCTGTTGCCAAAACCAATGCGCAAATCGGATGGACGGCCTGTTCCCTGCATTTTTTCGTCGGCACATTCAGGCGTGCAGCAACCGTGGTATTTCTTTGCACACTCGGGGCACTGAATAAACAATATATGGCAACCCTGATTAGCACAATTGGTATGCGAATCGCAAGGTTTGCCACACTGATGGCATTTTGAAATGATTTCGCCATTTACACTCTCACCCAAACGTTCATCGAACACAAAGTTTTTACCAACGAATTTAGAGTCGAGCTCAGCCATTTTGATCTGGCGGGCATATTCCAAAATTCCACCGTGTAACTGGTTCACGTCGCTAAATCCCTGGTGTTTTAAGTAGGCACTTGCTTTTTCGCAACGAATTCCGCCGGTACAGTAAAGCAGTACTTTTTTATCTTTCTTATCTTCCAGCAGATCGGTAACAATTTCCAACTCTTCGCGGAAAGTATCAGCTTCCGGACAAATTGCACCTTCAAAATGACCAATCTCGCTTTCGTAGTAGTTACGCATATCTACAACTACGGTGTCTTCCTGTCCAATATATTTGTGAAATTCAACTCCCGACAGGTGTTTTCCCACGTTGGTAACATCGTAAGCAACGTCGTCTAAACCATCAGCAACCAGTTTTGGGCGCACTTTAATGGTTAATTTGTAAAACGATTTTCCGTCGTCTTCAATGGCATATTTAACCGGGATGTCTTGCAGAATTTCATGTTTTTTCATGGTTTCCACAAAAGCGTTCCAGTTGTGTTCCGGCACGCTCATTTGTGCGTTAATTCCTTCGCGGGCTACATAAATCCGGCCAAAACAGTTCAACTGAAACCAATCGCGGAAAAGCTCATCGCGAAACGTTTGCGGATCTTCCAAAATATGATAGCGATAAAACGATATCGTTTTTCTATTAAAAGCCTCTGCCTGAAGGCGCTCTTTTAATTCTTCTTTATTTATGCGATTATATAAAAACATTTTCTACTTGTTAAAATTGCGGCACAAAAATAGCTATTTCATCATAAAGAGCAAAAAAGAGCTTAATATCTCATTTGTAATTAATGAGTAGTAACCTTATTATTAATGGAATTTTCGTTAATAAGCCTTAAAAATGATGGATGCTTAAATCTTATCAAAAAATTTAATTGTAACGCGCACTATTTATTTCTTCTCATAGATGCCTGAATATTGTCCACTGAATAGATCGTGGCCTTTAGCAATACAGGTAAGATTAGGAATGCTGTCCATGTAGCTCAAATCTCTGGAACGACTTAAAACCAGCACATTATCGTGATTGTTGAGATAATCCTGCAATTCTTCCTGATTTTCAAAGGTAGGGATACGATTATGTGCATAAAATGCAAAAGCATTATTATAATTTTTATATTCTATAATATTAATGTGTGACTGGACTTCTGCTTTAAACGTTTCAACCGGTGACTGATGATTGAGCACATGCAAAGGAATGGCAAAAAACATAAAGATTGTGAGCATAAATGTAGCAGCAACAGTTAATAAACCTTTTTCGATTGATTTTTTATACATCAAAAGTGCTGCAATAATACCTACCGGAACCACAACAAAAAGCCAGGCCACCCAAGTTATTGAATAAAGCGGATCGGTATTTTTTGTATAAAAATATACTCCAGTTGGAATTGCGATACCCAAAACTGCCAAAACATACAATTCGGGTTTTATGTTGGTGCGTTTCACTCCTTTACGTGTTAATTTTGAAAAATAGGTGCCAAGTAGTATTGCAAAAAACGGATATGCCGGCGACGTGTAATTTATAAGTTTTGTTTTTGAGAGTGCATAAAAAACGACAACTACCACAAATGAGACAAGAGCAAGCAAAATCAGTTTATTTTCTTTTCTACTGATCCACGCATTTGCAAAAGCACGAATGAACCAAACAGACAGCGGAATCATTCCGAATAAAATGAAAATGAAAGTAATAAAGAATGGCCCGTTGTGGCTTCCCATTCCATCGGAGAATCTATTGATATTGTGCTCGATAAAAAAACCATTGGTCCATGCTCCATCAGTTTTTACATGTACCGCCCCATACCAAGGCAAACTTACCAGTAGAATAATTAATATCCCCCACCAGGGCTTTAGTACAGCAAGTGTTCTCCAATTGAAATTTCTTGTAAGCAACAAGAAAACAAAAACTGAAAAAGCCGGTAAAACCAATCCTACAGGACCTTTGGCCAGGATTCCCAATCCCAGCGAGATGTACATTGCTGCATACCATTTCCAACGCCCACTTTTCCAGCCTTCATAAAAAAAGTAGATGGAAAGCGTATGAAAAAGAATAAGATAAGGATCGGGAGTGGCTAAACGAAACTGAACGATAACATGCAGCGATGATAACAAGGCAACTGCCGACCACCAAGCTGCTTTCAAACTAATATGGCGTTTTACAATCCAAAATGTAGCCAGCACAACCAAAAGTCCACACAAGGCCGAAAAAAACCGAGCACTGGCCTCATTGATTCCCCCAATTTTATAAGCGGCCATCATGCCGTAATATTCCAAAACTGGCTTATCTGTTCGTAATTCACCGTTAAAAGTTGGGACGATCAAATCCCTACCTTCCAACATTTCGCGGGCACATTCGGCGTTTCGGGCTTCGGCTACCTGAAAAACACTGGTATTACCTAAAAACGAAAACAATAGTATGACACTTAACAATCCTACAAGAATGGAGGTTCTGGCAACTTTTGAATTTAACAATGAAAATGTCATACTTGATTATTCCGAAATAATATGCTAGCAAGTTATTTATAATTCCGATCACTTAAACGAATGTTTGTCAATTTAACAGTTGTAACAAATAAATAATTGTATCCGGATTTCCGTCAGGATCGCCGTTAACCGTTCCACCAGAACCTGGATTACCCATTAATAGTACACCCGCCGCATGTGGTGCAGCCATTGATGTTCCGCTGATGGTATTATAACCACCATCTTTCCAGGTTGATTTAATACTGTAACCAGGTGCGCAATAATCAACGGCATTTCCGTAGTTCGAAAAATAGGCCCAGTTATCATTAATATCGCAAGCTGATATAGTGTAAACGTTTGTACTTTCATCACCTACACGTGCCGGAGAATGATTGTTTGCATCATCGCTTTCATTTCCGGCAGCCAGAACAAAAGTACAACTTGATGAAGCAGCTAAAACTGCATTATCAAGTGTTTTAGAAATGCCGCCACCAAGACTCATATTAGCCACATCGCCCGAAGATGCATTATCAGCAACATAATCCACTCCTGCGATAACACCCGAAACTGTTCCGCTTCCACGGCGATCAAGCACACGAACTGCTACAACCTTCGCTCCCGCTGCTACACCTACAACACCTAAATTATTATCAATGGCGGCTATTGTTCCTGCAA
>DASQBW010000497.1:0-2416 GCA_035635015.1 Draconibacterium sp.
TTTACTCTTCTCACCGTATAGAATTGAACGGAGAATCAATGAGAAAAAAGAAATTAAAAAAATGAATACCTTAGCCACTGAAATCGAAAAGTGACTGGCAGGGTATCGCCGGAATCACTGGCAGGGTATCATCGGAATATCGATATGGTAAGAAATGATAAAAACCAGGCATCAATCACGAATATTCCTATACATTCTTTCCTTTTTTTCTCCTTTTTATTCATCTTTGTCTGGATTTTATTTCCATGACTAAAGTTGTTCTACTAATCTGACCACTTCCTGTTAGGAGAATTAATATTAATAGAATTACCATGAAACGAATTTTAATAACCGGAGGTGCCGGATTCCTGGGCTCGCACTTAAGCGAACGACTGTTAAACGAAGGCAATGATGTAATTTGCCTCGATAATTTTTTTACCGGATCGAAACAAAAGGTCGCTCATTTACTGGATAATCATAACTTTGAATTGGTACGCCACGATGTTACCATGCCTTATTTTGCCGAGGTGGATGAAATATACAACCTCGCATGTCCTGCGTCGCCGGTACATTATCAGCACAATGCCATAAAAACCATTAAAACCTCGGTTATGGGCGCCATTAATGTACTGGGTATCGCTAAACGAACCGGAGCAAAAATACTTCAGGCTTCAACCAGCGAGGTATATGGCGATCCGGCCATTCATCCGCAAACCGAAGATTACTGGGGAAATGTAAATCCCATTGGAGACCGCTCTTGTTACGACGAAGGAAAACGCTGTGCCGAATCACTTTTTATGAATTACCATCATCAGAATAAGGTAAGGGTAAAAATCATCCGCATTTTTAATACTTATGGCCCGCGAATGGATAAAAATGATGGAAGGGTAGTTTCCAATTTTATTATCCAGGCCCTTAAAGGAGAAAATATTACCATTTTTGGTGACGGCACACAAACACGCAGTTTCCAGTATGTAGATGACCTGATTGAAGGCATGATTCGCATGATGGCCACAGGTGACGATTTTATCGGCCCTGTTAACATCGGGAATCCGGTAGAGTTTTCGATGCTGGAACTGGCAGAAAATGTCATTGAACTTACGGGGTCAAAATCAAAAATAATACACCTGCCGCTTCCAAAAGACGATCCGATGAAAAGAAAACCGGATATTTCTCTTGCCAAAGAAAAACTGGATGGCTGGGAACCCAAAATTCATTTAAAAGAGGGATTGCAAAAAACGATTGAATATTTCGAAAGTGTTTTGTAGCCAGAGCCGGACATACTAAATAATATAAAACATTAATCTCGCTGACGGGGTGGTAAAATTATTTGTAATCTCACGTTATAAATTAACCACCTCACCAGCTGCGCTGGTCCCCTCCTCCTCAAAGGAGGAGAAAATTTCGGGTTTCAATTCAACCTTTGAAATAAAATTTATGCCCTGATTAAGAACATTTCCCCTCCTCCCAGGAGAGCCTGTCCCGATTGAGCTTGTGAACGTCGGGAGGTGGCAGCGATGCCAAACTTACCATGAAGCATTAAATATTGATTTCGCTGACGGGGTGGTAAAATCCCCCTGCCCCTCGTTGCAAACAAGGGGCAGGGAGAGTTTCTTGTTCCAATTCAATTTTAAAATAACATACATGCCATAGGTAAATTTCTCCGCCTTCCAGGCGGAGGGGACCGCTTTTACAGCGGTGAGGTGGTTGCTTTTCGTTAATATTAACTTTACTTTTAAATAAAAAATGAAACTCCATAACCGCAACAACCTGAAATACATTCGAAAACACTTCCGAAAGAATTCTACAACAGCCGAAGCATAACTCTGGAAAATCTTAAAAACTAAACAAGTTGGTGGCTATAAATTCAGACGTCAACATTCGATAGGAAAATTCATTGTCGATTTTTTCTGTTATGAGTTGATGTTAGCCATTGAATTGGACGGAGAGGTTCATGCCGATCTTAACAGTATTGTATGGGATACAGAACGTGATGAGAAACTGGCCGAAATTGGAATTACTGTTTTTCGTTATGAAAACAGATGGGTTTATGAATACCCGGAAGTTATTAAAAAGGATATACTTGAATTTGGAGAAAAGGTGAAAAAGTAAAATTTAGCACCACCTCACCAGCTGCGCTGGTCCCCTCCTCCTTGTAGGAGGAGAAATTTTCGAAGTCCGGATCTGCTTTTGAAATATCAATTAACGTTTGTACTACGATCATTTCCCCGCCTTTCAGGCGGGGGCGGACCGCGTTTACAGCGGTGGGGTGGTCGAGATATTTTTATACTATGCACACCACCTCACCAGCTGCGCTGGTCCCCTCCTCCTTGCAGGAGGAGAAATTTTCGCAGTCCATATCTTATTTGAAATATCGATTAACGTTTATAGCACGATTGTTTCCCAGCCTTCCAGGCGGAGGGGACCGCGTTTACAG
>DASQBW010000498.1:0-1743 GCA_035635015.1 Draconibacterium sp.
AGTTTCGACAGCTGTTTTGAATCATCGAAGAGATCGTTTTTTGATGCACTTGTATCCCAGCTGGCAATTGCATCTGCAAAAATATCAGGTAAACCAATACTCTTAAGAATTTTTGCATATTCTGTTTCTGGCAGGTTGTTGTAAGGAAGATCCTTCCCTGTTTGTTTCGATATTTCGGCAGCAAGATCTGATAACGTATAACTTTCGTCACCTGCCAACTCAAATACCTTACCTTTGTGGCTTTCATCGGTTAATACAACTGCTGCTGCTTCAGCAAAATCGACACGTGCAGCTGACGCTATTTTACCATTCCCGGCATTACCTATAAATGCACCTGCTCCAAGCGCACCTGCAATCGATCCGGTGTAATTCTCAGTATACCAGCCGTTCCGCAAAATTGTATGTTCAATTCCCGAGTTTTTCAATACTGCTTCAGTTGCCAGGTGTTCGCCTGCCAAGCTTAGAGTTGAGCTATCGGCATGCAAAAGGCTAGTGTAAATTATCCAGTTTATGCCGGCTTTTTTGGCTGCTTCAATAACATTGGTGTGTTGACGTGCGCGTTGCCCAAGTTCATTGGCTGAGATTAGTAATAAACGATCGATACCTTCTAATGCAGCAGGGAGTTCTTCCGGTTTATCGTAATCAAAGGCACGGACTTCAACACCCAATCCTGCTGCTTTTTCGGGTGTACGTACCAATGCTACAATATTTTCTGCTGCTGTTTTTTGTTTTAATAGTTCAACAACCAATTGTCCTAATTGTCCTGTTGCTCCTGTTACTCCTATTTTCATTTCATTAAAATTTTAATTGTTTATACTTTAAATATTTGTTTTTGTTTCTCGCAGATTTCGCTGAAAGCGCAGATTTAAGAGATTCAAGTTCTATAATAATCTGCGCGATCTGTGTGCTATCTCTTTATCCGATTTTTACCGAGGTCATTGCTAAGGAGCCTCCAACCGGTTCATCATTAAAAATGCTTATTTCATCTTTTTTGTCCTGTAATGCCAAAGCATATAGCAATGGCAAATAGTGTTCGGGTGTTGGTATCGACAACTGAAAAGCTCTGCCCATTTTTGAATAGTTGATCAAATCATAGTGGTTGCCATTCAGTACCAATTCCTTCATTTTGTCGTTAGCTTCATTAGCCCATTCGAAACCGTAGTTTTCGTTGAGCTTTCCCCAATGTAGCATCCGCAAATTATGAACATTGTTTCCGCTTCCAACAATTAAAATCCCTTTCTCCCGAAGTTTGCCCAATTCTTGCGCCAATGTATAATGTTCCTGTGGCGATTTGCCGGAATCTAGACTCAACTGAATAACCGGAACATCCGCCTCAGGATACATGTGCCGGATAACCGACCATGCTCCGTGATCAAGTCCCCACTTATCATCCAGATGGACTGGTGTGGTTTGCACCATATTTTTCACGTCCTGTGCTAATTGTGGCATTCCTGGTGCTGGGTATTCCACCTCATAAAGTTCGCGTGGAAAACCGCCAAAATCGTGAATGGTAACCGGCTGTTCCATTGCGGTTATACTTGTTCCCTTTGTTTCCCAGTGTGCAGAAACAACTATAATTGCTTTTGGCTTTTCAATCTTGTTAGAAACCTTTCTGAAACCCTGAACGAATTCGTTCTCAGTGATGGCATTCATCGGACTTCCATGGCCAAGAAAAAGCACCGGCATTTTTGGAGTATTCTCCAACGATTCAGCTATTTTATTTAATGTGTTAAGTTTCATTCC
>DASQBW010000499.1:0-8956 GCA_035635015.1 Draconibacterium sp.
CCTTCGTTCGAATCGTATTACAACGCCCTTAAAAACAAATACGGGCTGGTAAATCTGATGAGGCGTCACTCGGAGATGGAACTTCCCGAGATTCTGGTTGCCGACATAAAACGCGCCTACAAACGCAAACAAATGCGTTCGTTTTTAACGCCTGAACTTTTTGAATTGATGGAAACAGCGCTGGAGAAAAACGAACAGGTTATTCTGTTCCAAAACCGGCGTGGTTATTCGCCTTATGTTGAATGTTTCTCCTGCGGCGATATTCCCAAATGCCGTAATTGCGACGTAAGTCTCACCTACCATAAATACAAACGGCGGCTAAGCTGCCATTACTGTGGTTTTAGCTACCAGTTGCCCGACAAATGCGATAATTGTGGTTCGCCCGAATTAAAAACACGTGGTTACGGTACCGAGAAAATTGAGGATGAGCTGAAACCTTTGTTCCGAAATGCACGAATTGCGCGTATGGATTTGGATACTACGCAATCGAAAAATGCATTTGCTAAAATCGTTAAAAACCTTGAGGACCGGAAAACAGATATCCTGATCGGAACACAGATGGTAACCAAAGGACTGGATTTTGAACACGTAAGCGTAGTTGGAATTTTAAATGCGGACAACCTGATCAACTTCCCCGATTTTCGGGCACACGAACGTGCTTACCAGCTTATTTCGCAGGTTGCTGGCCGTGCCGGACGAAAACACAAACAGGGGAAAGTGGTTATCCAAACTTCGCAGCCCGATCATCCGCTAATTCGACTTATTCGTGAGCAAAACTATCAGGCTACGCTAAAAGAGCAGTTTGAAGAACGCCAACTGTTTAAATATCCGCCATTCTTCCGACTAGTGAAAATTGTGGTAAAACACAAAAATGTTAAAAGCGTTGACAGGGCTGCCAACCAATTGGCACAACAACTAAAAAAACACAAACAGCTGATTGTTATGGGGCCTGAATATCCTCTGATTAGCCGAATTCAATTGTGGCACCACAAAGAAATATGGATTAAAATAAACCGCAAACTTAATCTCGACGTGGTTAAAAGCGAAATCAATTCGGAAGTAAAAACAGTAAAACATCTGCCATCCAACAGCAGTTGCGTTTTTAATATCGATGTCGATCCCGTATAAAATTCACAAGCTTCAAAAAATCACAGAATTATTGCTTTATGACATTTTTCAACCACTTAATTTTTTATAGATTTGTGGCCTTAATGTCTTTTTGTGAATAAAACAGAAGTAAATCAAATATTTGATCGTTTCTCAAGAATGAGGGCCATAATCATCGGAGATGCTATGGTTGACACTTATTTGTGGGGAAAAGTAGATCGATTATCACCTGAAGCTCCGGTACCAATTGTTGCAGTAACCGAACGCGAAAACCGTCTTGGAGGGGCAGCAAATGTATCGCGAAATGTGCAGGCATTAGGAGCCACACCCCTTCTTTTTGCAGTGGTTGGAGATGATGATAACGGAAAAGAATTTCAGAATCTATTAAAAAAGCGGGACGTTTCTGCCCGGGGAATTTTTGTCGATCCAACACGGAATACAACAGTAAAAAACCGGATTATCAGTTCAGGAAAACAGATTGTTCGCGTTGATGAAGAGTCGATAGTTTACATTTCGGAAGAGATGGAAACGAAATTGATCAATGCAATCAAGGCCGAAATTGAAACCAATCCTGTTGATGTGATCATATTTGTTGATTACGACAAGGGTGTTGTAACTCCTCGCCTGTTCAAAACCATTAACGATTTAGCCCGGGAAAAAGGAATTCCAACATCGGTTGATCCCAAAAAAAGAAACTTCAGAAATTACAAAAAGGTATCGTTGTTTAAACCTAACTTTAAAGAGTTTGTAGACGGTACCGGATTACCTCTGGTAAAAGGAGATTTGGAGTCCCTGAAAAATGCAGCCGAAACCTTTAAAAAGGAGCAGAAATTAAAATTGATTTTTATTACGCTTTCCGAATTGGGAGTATTCATCAGCAACGGTGTGAAAGAACAATATTACCCTGTCGCTATTAGAGATATAGCCGATGTTTCAGGAGCCGGAGACACGGTTATCAGCGTTGCAAGTTTGGCAATGGCAGCAGGGCTTCCACCAAAAATTATGGCATTAATGTCGAACCTTGCAGGCGGACTGGTTTGCGAAAAAGTTGGTGTTGTTCCGATTGACCAGTTACAACTGAAAAAAGAGATGAAATCTCAAAAAATTTAATCGCTTTTTTGTTCAAACCCAAGTGTTTACCTTTTTGCCCCCTCACCAACTCCAAAATTATCACTTTGATTAATGGTAATTTGTTAACTTTGAAACCACTCATTAATATTAAAAGACGCTATAAATGGGAAAAATAATTTCGTTAGCTAACCAGAAGGGAGGAGTTGGGAAAACGACTACTACGATAAATCTTGCAGCAAGCCTGGCTGTTCTCGAACAGAAGGTATTGATTATTGATGCCGATCCACAAGCCAATGCTACATCTGGTCTTGGATTTGATCTTCGTAATGTACAATCGAGCATCTACGAATGCATTGTAAATGAAGTTGATGCCGCTCAATCTGTTTTACATACCGACATTGAGAACCTGGACTTGATTCCTTCTCACATTGATTTGGTTGGTGCCGAAATTGAAATGCTGAACTTGCCAAACCGCGAGAAAGTACTTAAGGGAGCGCTGGAATCGGTAAAAGAAAAATATGATTTTATTTTTATCGACTGCTCACCATCGCTGGGATTAATTACTGTGAATGCATTAACAGCGTCTGATTCGGTTATTATTCCTGTTCAGTGCGAATATTTTGCCCTTGAAGGACTTGGCAAACTGCTGAATACGATCAAGATTATACAAAACCGACTAAATCCGGAACTTGAAATTGAGGGATTTTTACTTACCATGTTTGATGGCCGGTTGAACTTATCGAACCAGGTTTACGAAGAAGTAAAACATCATTTCCAGGAAATGGTTTTCGACACTGTAATTCAACGTAACGTTAAACTAAGTGAAGCCCCGAGTTACGGAAAACCGGTAGTGCTTTACGATGCAAGCTCTAAAGGAGCTATTAACCACATGAACCTAGCACGCGAAATATTACAACGCAATGCCATGACTCAAATGTCGCAAGGCAAAGACAATGTTGTTATTAATTAATTACTTTTAAGTTAACTATGATGGCAAAAAGGAATGCACTTGGTAGAGGATTGGGCGCACTTATCGATGATGCTGAAAAAATGCAACAAGGCGCCGGACTGGATGAAATTGAATTAAGCAAGATTGAGGCAAATCCTTTTCAACCCCGCTCTAAATTTGACAAAGAGGCATTGGAAGAACTCTCAGCCTCTATCAAAGAAATTGGATTAATACAGCCCATTACCTTACGGAAAATTAACGACGATAAATACCAAATCATTGCCGGAGAACGCCGTTTCAGGGCTTCTCAACTGGCAGGATTAAATAAAATTCCTGCCTATGTGCGCAAGGCCAAAGACGACGGCATGCTGGAAATGGCATTGGTTGAAAATATTCAGCGCGAAGACCTCGATTCTATAGAAATTGCACTGAGCTACCAGCGCCTGATGGACGAATTGGAATACACCCAGGAAGAGTTGAGCGGCCGTGTTGGGAAAAAGCGCTCAACCATTGCCAACTACCTTCGTTTATTAAAACTTCCTGCTATTGTACAAAAAGGATTGATCGACAAAGAAATATCGATGGGACATGCACGTGCTATGATCAATATTGACGATGCTGACACGCAAGTCATGATCTTTGAACAAATTATCAAATATGGCTTATCGGTTAGAAAAGTAGAGGAAATTGTCCGTGATCTGAATTCCACTGATGAAAAAGTACCCGATACCAAAAAACCCAGGTTTCCGAAAGAGTTTAAAATTATTAAAACTCAGCTCGATAAAATTTTTAGCAGGCGTATCGACTTTTCGATGAATGATAAAGGAAAAGGTAAAATTACCATCCCTTTTAAATCGGAAGCCGACCTCGAACAAATTGTTAAAATAATTGAAAATCAAAAATAAAGCTTAAGGATCACACAAATACTGAGGGTATTTTCTATTTTTGCGCAAAATTTTTAGTGTGATTAAACGCAGTTTCTTTTCAAAAATATTGCTTCTTATTCTTCCGCTGTTTTTTAGTCTTTTTACACTCGGACAAACGGCAGAGCAAGATTCAGTGGTCGTTGCGAAAGCAAACGTCGAAGAAAAGGTGGAACATTCACCCAAAAAAGCAACCATTTATTCGGCTGTTCTTCCGGGACTGGGACAAGCATACAACAAAAAGTACTGGAAAATCCCGATAATTTATGCCGGGTTTGGAACCATTGGCTACTTTATTCATTGGAACAACGATAATTACAAAATTCTAAAACAGGCCTACAGCGATTTAACTGACGGGAACGATGAAACCCGTTCTTACGAAAAGCTCGAAGGAGCAGAATATTATAACCTGGATGATCCAACCGATTTTAATAATTTTAAAACGGGGCTAAGTAAACAACAAAGCTATTATCGCAGAAATCGGGATTTGCTGATTATTAGCATCGTTGGATTTTATGGACTAAACATTATTGATGCCAGTGTTGACGCACATTTATTTGATTTCGATATTAGCGAAGACCTTACCTTCAACTGGCAACCTACCATGCAATACCAAAAAACGCAAAACGTTTATGGAGTAAGTTGTACTTTTACTTTTTAATAATGAAACAGATAACTAAACTAATATTTCTTTTTTCAGCAATAGCAATTTTTAATCTGGCAAAAGCACAGGATATTGATTCGCTCATTGTTGAAATTGACATTCCAATAAGCAACAACGACTCCATCTTTTCTGAAGAAATTATAGAGGAATTCGAACTGGATATCGACAATAAGCTAAATACCATTTTTTCGGATAAAATGGACAGCCTAATGGGCTCATGGGATATCCAAAACCGTTTCAACCTCGACACCACGGAAGTAACAATTCTGGATTACCCCAAAAATCTACCCGACTCTGTTTACATTAATCGCTTAAAAGAAATTGAACAGGTTGTTGATCTGTCGTATAACAAAGTAGTAAAAAACTACATTCAAATGTATACCGAGAGACGTCGCGACCTGGTTGAAGTGATGCTTGGTTTATCGGCCTACTACTTTCCCATTTTTGAGGAAACGCTTGATAAGTACGACATGCCGCTGGAGATAAAATACCTTGCAATTATTGAATCGGCGCTTAATCCAAAAGCTCACTCAAGGGCCGGAGCAAATGGGTTATGGCAGTTTATGCTAGGTACTGCACGGAATATGAATCTGGAAATTACCTCGTTTGTTGACGAACGCCGCGATCCGGTAAAATCGACCGATGCAGCTGCACGATACCTCACCAAACTGTACGAAACATACGGCAACTGGCATTTGGCAATTGCAGCCTATAATTGCGGCCCCGGAAACGTAAACCGGGCCATTCGCCGTTCGGGCGGAAGAACAAATTACTGGGAAATTTACAACCGTCTTCCCCGCGAAACCAGAGGATACGTACCGGCCTATATTGCAGCAACTTATGCATTCGAATACCACAAGGAACACAATCTGATTCCGAGATACCCCGAAATCGAGCTTTCAGTTGATACAGTTATGGTAAACGATTACCTGCACTTTAACCAGGTAAGCGCCAAAGTAAATATCAACAACGAAGAATTGCGTGCATTAAATCCAATGTACCGCCGCGATGTTATTCCGGCCAAAAAAAATAAACCTTATCCGTTGGTGTTACCCAACGAGGTTATTCTTGACTTTGTTGATCTTGATACAGCAATTTTTGCTTTCGAGCGTGATAAATATTTCCCAGACAATACTTTAATGGATCCAACCACAAGCAATAGTAGCTATTTTACTCCTGTTGATATAAAAGGCAAGGCTAAAGTCGTATACACGGTAAAGGCAGGCGATAACGTTGGCTTTATTTCTTCGTGGTTTCATGTGCGTGCTTCCGACTTGCGCTACTGGAACAACATTAGCCGCGATATGATTCGTGTAGGCCAGAAACTGGCCATTTATGTTCCCGAAAAAGAACAAGAGAAGTACGAACAGGTTGCCAACATGACCTTCGCCCAAAAACAGGCCTCAATTGGAAAATCTGCAACACCATCAAAAGCACGTGAAACAAAACCACTGGATCCAAGCTTCGAATATTACACCGTGCGTAAAGGCGATACCTTATGGGATATTGCTCAAAAATATGCAGGAATTTCAGCCGACGAGATTATGCGGTTAAATCAGCTAACCAATGACAGAGGTTTGTATATCGGGCAAAAACTAAAAATTAAAAGAAAAGGTTAAGATCAGCCTTGATTTATACCCAATTGTTTTTGAAGATTATTTAGCTCTGCTTCAAGTTTATTTTTCCTTTTTATGGCTTTCGATAAAGCCAGTGCATCGCGAACAGCCACCTTATCGTAAGTTTCCAGAATAATATAATAGTATTCATTCCCCAGAAAAACGGCTTTAAGGGTGCGGTCGACGTTATTGGCAATAAACTCTATTACACCATTATCCTTCCCGTTCCGGTATGATACTTTTTCCCACTTTGCTTCCATAAAATCACTTCGGTGGTTATCAACCGTACCAAGCGGAATCTTTTCGGTTTTGGCATCGTCGCCGCTATCGTAAACACGAAGTCCGGTATGGTCGAGCCAGTTTTCGCCATGGTAATTGCTGCTCAGGTATAATTCTCCCCGTTCATCCAAATGCACCTGAATGTACGAACGGTCCCAGGCACGTGTAAACGTCTGACGTTTATGTGTATATTGGGCATACCTGTCAAACTCTGTTTTCTCCTTTACAAACGATTTCTCCAGCTCAGCAATCTCAACTTTTACCGAATCTAACTCGTTTTCCTTTCCTTGCATTAGCTCAAACCGAATTTCTTTTAATAAGTTTTTTGCTGCATTGGCAGAATAAACAGCCTCCGGAAATAGTCTTGGAATACTATCTAACTGAAGAATGGCCGCAGTAGTATCATTTTTTGCCAGTAAGTTTTTTGCCAGGTCGATTTTTACACGCGCCTTATCTTCATCAGAAGGACCACATGAAACAAAAATTATTAGTACTAAAAATAGCAGGTATTGAGAAGAAATCTTCATTCGTATATTATTGTTTATTTTTGACAATTCATAATTTGTACAAAAGTAGTATTTTAAATAGTAACAAAGAAAAGTCAGAGTATTATCATGAACACCAATTCCGTCCAATTTTTCAATGCAAAAGAAGACGAAAAATTCCCCGACACCAGCGCAATAATAATTGCTGCCTGGCACTTGTCGAATGCTGAAAATATTGGAAAGATTATTCGACTGGCGCATAACCTCGGAGCCGATGATGTATTGTTTGTTAGGGAGACCGAAAATCACCGCGAAGCGAAGATCAAAAAAACGGCCGGCTTTTCGTATGACCAGATGAATTGGAGATTTATAACCGAAAACGATTTTTTGAAGTTACTGAATGCCGATTATAAACTTACAATTCTGGAAACCTGCGACGGAGCAACAAATATTTTTCGCGAAAAACTACCCAAAAAAACAATTCTGCTTGCCGGAAGCGAATCGCATGGGCTGCCCCCGAACATCATTAATGTTTCAAACAAAAAGGTATACATCCCCATGCCCGGAGGCTGCAAATCGTTAAATATTTCCAACGCCTTATCAGTAGCCGCCTTTGAGTGGTATCGCCAACAAACCAGTAATAACCCGACCATATAACTTTGTAAAGTCATGCTGAATTTATTTCAGCATCCCTTAAATAGTAGAGATTCCGAAACCAGTTCAGAATGACGTAATAGACATTTAAGACTTGAATAGAATAGAAGTTTAAAATTTTGTTTCAATCTTATGGATCACCGTTCATTTTACAAAATTTATTTAAATTCAACTTAATGCTCAGAATTATAGATTTTTTCTATCTTTAAATCAAAAATCGACTTACGCCATGATTACCCTAACCCAATTGGAGTATATTGCTGCCGTTGACACTTATCGTCATTTTGGCAAGGCTGCCGAGGCATGTTTTATTACACAGCCAACGCTTTCCATGCAAATTAAGAAGCTGGAAGAAGACCTTGAGATTGTAATCTTCGACCGAAGTAAACAACCACTAATTCCTACCGATGTTGGTGCACGCATAATTGAGCAGGCCAGGGTGGTTTTAAAACAATCGAATGAAATAAACAACATTGTAAAAGACCATAAAAATCAGGTATCAGGAATGCTGCGTATTGGCATTATCCCAACGCTGGCACCCTATCTACTGCCCATCTTTGTTGGAAATTACAAAAAGAAATACCCGAATATTTTTATAAAAGTAGTTGAAGCTACTACCGAAAACATAATTAAACTCTTACACAAAGACCTTATTGATGTTGGTATTTTAGTAACGCCGTTGCACGAAGAGAAAATATTGGAGAAACCTGTGTTTTACGAAGAAATGCTTATTTATGCCAACAGCGGACATAAACTGCACACACAAAAAGAAATTACTGTTAAGGATATTGCAACACCCGAAATATGGTTGCTGAGCGACGGACATTGTTTTCGCGATCAGGTAATCAACCTGTGTTCATACCTTGGAACAACCGATAGCCAGTTGCCTTTTCATTTTGAAGCCGGGTCGTTAGAAACCCTTATGAACATTGTTGATCGCGAAGGAGGAATAACGTTAATTCCCGAACTGGCGAAAGCAACAATGTCCCAAAAAAGGGCATACAATGTTAAAAATTTTACCAACCTTAAACCGCTTCGTGAAGTTAGTTTGGTTTATTCGCGGCATTACGCCAAGCACAAACTCATCAATCTGCTTTGGAGGGAAATGAAAGAATCCGTTCCAAAAGAATTACAGGATGAAAACCGGGGCACCATTGTAGAATGGAGATAGAAAGTAGTCACGATCAAAATTGTTGATTGTTAAATAA
>DASQBW010000500.1:0-1886 GCA_035635015.1 Draconibacterium sp.
GCTATTCGGCTGGAATGAATTACCGCAAGTCGCAACGCAAACCGTGGCTCGAAGAATCTCCATTTTTGTTTCTCAATGATTATTATGAATTTAATTTAAACTTTAATCAGGGACTACCGGGTGTTTTTAATTCACAATCGAATTTTAGCAGAATTGAATTTTCGGCGCACCAACAAGCCAATATTTCGCCCAGTGCCGGAATTGACTGGCAACTGAACGTTGGACACTTTTTTACAGCCAGGCAAATGCATTTCTCGCAATATAAACATTTCAGCACGGCAGAAATCCCGGTAATGCTGAAACCTTTTACACATCGTTTTCAGGTTATTAACGACTATTTGTTGAGTACCAATAAAAGCTACCTCCACCTTGCCGGCGAATTCAGGACAGAATATCTATTGTTTC
The DNA here is from genome assembly GCA_035635015.1 of Draconibacterium sp. Classification (GTDB taxonomy): domain Bacteria; phylum Bacteroidota; class Bacteroidia; order Bacteroidales; family Prolixibacteraceae; genus Draconibacterium. The sequence goes on from DASQBW010000500.1 coordinate 406, forward strand.
GGTATTTCTCCATCTTCAACAAGCGTACATGGAGCGAGAGTATTCATTTGAATTACCTTACTACAACCGATTTTAATAACTACTGGGAGCTTGGCTACAGTTTAAATAATTTGTTTTTCGTAGGTAATGCAGGCGTTTTTGCAGGCTTTGACAATAATGATTTTCAAAGCATTAAGGTAAAATTCAGCATTTCAATTGCAGACTAAAAATCGCTTAATATAGGCAGCTTTAGCTCTGAATTCAGGTTAATAATCCGTAGTAAACATTTCAGGGAATTTACCTTTTATCCCTTTTTCACGATAAAAATCTTTCATCCGCTTTATATCTGCCTGTGCATCATCAGTGAGTTGAAATGGCTCTCCAACCGAGATTTCTTTTCTACCCCAGTCGAAATACCCCAGGTAAACCGGGATACCTGTTTCCTTGGCAATCATATGAAACCCGGCTTTCCATCTTTTGTTTAAACTTCTGGTGCCTTCCGGTGTCATCGCCAAATGAATCCGGTCAGAATTGTTGATCAACTGGATTGTTTGTCGAATTACATTGGCTCCTTTTGAACGATCAATGGGCAAACCTCCCATTTTTTTGATAAAATAACCCAACGGCCAAAAGAAAAATTCCTTTTTAATAAGAATGTTGGCAACCGCTCCTTTCGATGTATAAAACAGGTAAGAGATCACAAAATCCCAGGCACTGGTATGAGGTACGCCAATTATTATACATTTTGGTTCAGGAACTGCATCCCCAACAGCGGACCATCCTAAAAGTTTCATTAAAAACTTACTAATTCCTTTCATTAACTATTTATGCTTTAATCGTTTTTAGTTCGAAGTTGGTGGCACTTACATATTGTTTAAGCAGTTTTGTTGCCTGAGCAGTTGCACTTTCCAGCGTATCATTTAACTCATACGCGATAATGATCATTAAAAAACGTTTTGTATTATTGGTTACACACGTTCTTACCGAATCACTTGTTGGAGTGCCAAATGCCCCTTTTGCATCTCGAAAAACAGGCATAAATTCAATGTTTAGCTCTCCTCTGCCAATTCCTTCATACGGTTCGTTTTCCTCGCCTATCCCAAATATCACTTCGCCTTCTATCATTTCTGCATCGTATCCTCCAATTGAAAGACCTGTTGATACAGAAACCATGTTTAATTGGTCAACAACATTATTTACCTGGTAAATTTCGCCGCGTTTTAAAATTCGCCGTAACAGTGCTTCGGCCGACAAACGGTAGCGAGCGGGATCTTTACCACACTTTTTGTAGGCTCTTCGCGAAGCAGCGACAGCAGGAATTTTGCTAATATCTTCAACATTCAGATTATGGTTTAAATCTTCTATCTTTGCCTCAAATGCTCTCCAAAGTTCCTCGTTTTTATCCTGATATTGAATATCGCATTCAATACACGACAAAACAATCTCCGGAACTTTTTTGGCTAATTCATCACTGATTTTTATTTTATGCATAGTATTCTTAC
>DASQBW010000501.1:0-2003 GCA_035635015.1 Draconibacterium sp.
ATATCAACCAGTTTGTAACTATACCTCGAGGAATTTTTTATACTTGGAGGTATGCTGATTAAGTTCCTAATATACAAAAATATATCCGTTTGTAAACGTTTGCAAACGTTTATTGTCGACTACAAACGTTTAAAAACCGAATAAGCTTCTTGGGGCATTTTACATTTGTTTTAACAATTGCGTTACAGGACTCGCATAAGATACAGTCCTAAATTATTAACTAAAAAATTATTTATCATGAATGCATTAAGAAACAGCGTACGATTGTTAGGTCACCTGGGAGAAGATCCAAAAGTAAAAAGGTTAGAGAGTGGAAAAGTGGTTGCTAATTTTAACATTGCCACCAACGAAATTTACCGCGACAGCCAAGGTAATAAACAAACCGAAACCACCTGGCACCGTTTGGTAGCCTGGGGAAAAAATGCCGAGGTGGCAGAAAAGTACCTTAAAAAGGGAAAGGAGATTGCCATTGAAGGGAAATTGACAAACCGCCAGTGGGAAGATAAAAACGGCGAGAAACAGTATATGACTGAGATTGTAATTAACTCACTGCTGATGTTGGACAAGGCATCGAATTAACAGTAGCTCAAGTTAATCCACAAAAAAACAGTAGTGTTGTATCAATGCTACTGTTTTTTGTTGGTTGACTTTGGGGTAGTTCAAACCACGGAATGTTCACTTTTTATTCATAAGTAATAGCCTTATACTTGTTTGAAAACATATGCTTTAATTACCAAATTCGAAAATTGTGTTTTACTTTTATCATCGGTCTAACGACGCACTTAGGGTTAGACGAAGCTACAGACATATTATCTAAGTGTATACTTGAATTTTTAACTGATTAAACCAGAGGCTATGGCTATTCAACAAAAAGATAGAATCTACCTCGACGGAGAGTTGTTTGAGCTGTTATCAACACCTTTAAAAGCGTTTTTTGAGGCACATCCTGATATCCCTACATTCAGAGGAAAAATACCGGAATGTCGGAGAGGTTATATGGCATCATGGCGCATCCGGAATAATGTACTTTACTTAACGGGTTTTCAGCAGGTGAACCCAACTGTTGTTATCAATCCCCGAGACGTTCTCTCCGGCCCCAAAATGGTAGCAGATTGGTATGATGGAACACTTCGGATACCTATCGATTCAAATATTGCAAATCCCGATGGAGACGATGATCCTCACGAAACTGAACTTCATATTTATGTGCAAAGAGGAGTCGTTTACACTCATGAAATTGTTCAGAAGAAGCATGTTCCTTCTAATAATTCTAAAAAGAATAATGTTTTATAAACTGGCATTTTAAGTTTTCTGAATTAATGGTGCTTATTCATAACCGCGTTTGAATACAAACCGGTGGTGCGTCATGTCTTCTTTTGCCTGCCAGTTTACAGTTGCCAACTCCCAACCTTTTCTGCCCAGTTTATTGGTATAATCATAAAGGTTTGGGCAGGTATTCCAACCTTCCAGCTCTTCTCCATTTACAAATCGGGGGTGCCAAACTTTATCCAGTTTTTCGGCAGTTAAAAACAAATATTCCCATTTTATCATAACATATATTTTTCGAGTCTTATTCAAATTTTGAATAATTCGTATAGCTGATCAGAATTGGTCAGTAATAAAATACTGATGAGATTTATTTGGGGGATCAATTTCAATCTGTTGAAATCATTTTTACCGGCGCCGGTCCTGGTGGCGGAGCTGATATATCCATATCATGAAATTCCAGTACCTTTTCTTTAAAACTGTTTTCGAATGTCCCGTCTGTTGACGCTACGCTTTGTAAAAAATTGTCAGCTCCCGGTCCTTCGTGTAAGGCAACAACAACCGGCCCGTCAGGTGTTTCTGCCAACCATGCATCATGACGGGTTAATCCATGTTTTTTGTTGAACGCAATAAAGGCTTCGTTTTGCTCTCCACTAAGCGATTTTGCCCAGTCTTTCCAGGCATCTAGTTTTTCCTTTTTTAAAGGAGCAAGAATTAGTCCCATAACTTAAATATTT
>DASQBW010000502.1:0-4813 GCA_035635015.1 Draconibacterium sp.
TTCTTACACTAAGATGCAGTACCATCCGGTTACTTCCGGTATTTGCAGTAACAGCTACTTCGTTTGCAAAGAAAGCAACTTTTGGGTTTGATGCCAACTGTTATTTACTACAACAAAAACAAGTTTATTTTATGATAGGCCGGATTATTTGATTCGTTGAGGATTGGACGACTTGATTTTTTGAAGATAATTTGTAAATTGTATAATTAAAATCCCTGTTTTATTGCTGTAAAGAATGAAATAAAATTCTTAAATAAAATTTGTACCAAAAGAATGACTTAAGTCGTAAGACTAAACGTGACAGTTTTAGTCAAACCTTGTTGATTAGGATCAAAAAACGCTGCAAAAATATCGGCTTTTAAGTAAGAGCTATAAATTAAAATTTAATATTATGAAGAAAATAATTATCGCCAGTATTCTGATTTTTTCAATTGTTGCAGTAAATGCCCAGGATAAAAAGCTTAGCCGCAAAGAAAGAAAAGCACAACGAAATGCAATGCTTACAGAACAAACAACAAAACTTGTTGATTCAAAAACCTGGCAGTTTAATGCGGACCAAATGATTCCAACGGGAGCAAGCAGCCGAAATTTAACTACTCCTTATAATGTTGTGTTAAAAGATGGTGTTGTCAGTTCATATCTTCCCTATTTTGGCCGTGCTTATACGGTAGATTATGGTTCAACCGAGTCGCCATTGACATTTGATTCGCCTATTGAGGAATACAATATAAAAGACACGAAAAGGGATGGTTATATGATATACTTCACGGCGAACAATAAAAATGATAAGATTGTTTTTACACTGCACGTAAGTTCAACAGGATCAGCATCATTAAGTGCAAGTAGTACAAACCGTCAGAATATTTCGTTTAATGGTGATTTAGTACCAATAGAAGAGGAAGAATAACAAATAAAGGATATTGAAGAAACCGGAATTCAATAGTTGTTTTCCGGCTTTTTTATAATTCAAAGGGTAATTTTCTGACAAGTTTTATTTCTTCGGGTGTAACTTTTGCCTGCATGGGCAGAATTTCAACTCCTGAATCCAAGGCTTCTTTCAGCATTGTCGCATAAACCGCATCAATTGTTTTTGCAGGGGCAAATTTGCGAACATCGCTTCGTTGAATGATATAAAGCATTACAGCACGCATACCTTGCCGCTTAACATCAATCAATGTTTTTAAATGTTTCTGCCCGCGCGTAGTAATAGCATCAGGGAATAAGGCGTATTCATTTTCTTTCATCGAAACATTTTTCACCTCTATAAAACACTGTTCCGAATTGTTTTCGGCATAAATGTCAAAACGCGAATCGCCATATTTTACTTCACGTCTTACATTTGTATATCCGGCCAGTTCATGAATATCACCTCCTAAAATTGCTTCAAAAGCCAATTTATTCGGATTACCGGTGTTTATTCCTACCCAACTGTCGTTTATATTGATCATTTCCCAGGTAAACTTAGTTTTACGTTTAGGATCGTCGACCGGAGATAGAAAGACCTCTGCCCCCTTTTCAAGACAGCTTTTCATTGAACCGGAATTTGTACAGTGTGCCACCACAATTTCTCCCGAATCCAATTCAACATCAGCCAGAAAACGTTTGTAACGTCTGATTAGTCTGCCATGAAGAAGTTCTTTCTCAAATCTCAAAACAGTTTATTTTATGGAAATGAATATTTAGAGTTGAGTGCGTGCAAATGGCACCGCATTTTGCCCCGTAAACTCTTGTTTTAAATACTTATAGTATCCGGTAATAGCAATCATGGCAGCGTTATCCATAGTGTATTCAAACTTCGGGATTATCAGGTGCCAGCCAAATTTATCGGCATTAAGTTGCAAAGCATTACGTAATCCTGAATTGGCAGATACGCCCCCGGCAACAGTCACCTCTTTAATACCGGTTTCTTTTGCTGCCCGTTTTAGTTTGCTTAATAATATTTCAATAATCGTATGTTGCAGTGATGCGCAGAGGTCGGCCAGATTTTCTTCCACAAAGTTTTCATCTTCTTTCAGTTGGTCGCGAAGAAAATACAGGAAATTGGTTTTCAATCCGCTAAAACTGTAATCTAAACCAGGAATTCGCGGGCGCGAAAACTCAAAACGAAGCGGATCTCCTTCTTTTGCCAAACGATCGACATGTGGCCCTCCCGGATAAGGTAAGCCCATCACCTTTGCACATTTATCAAAAGCTTCGCCCGCTGCATCGTCAATGGTTTGTCCTATAACTTCCATGTCAAGGTAATCGCGTACTAGAATAATTTGCGAATTCCCTCCCGAAACCAACAAACATAAAAATGGGAATTTTGGCGGATTAAAATCCATGCCATTCTCCTGAATAAACAGTGCCAATACATGGCCTTTTAAATGATTAACTTCAATTAAAGGAATTTTGGCGGCCAATGAAAATCCTTTTGCGAAGGACGTGCCTACCAATAACGAACCCAATAAACCCGGGCCACGAGTAAATGCAACTGCCGAAATCTCATCCCGATTGATATTGGCGCGTTTTATGGCCAGATCAACAACCGGAATAATATTTTGCTGATGTGCACGCGAAGCCAATTCCGGTACAACACCTCCGTATTCTTCGTGAACTTTCTGACTGGCAACAACATTTGATAAGATAACGCCATCGCGAATGATGGCAGCTGATGTATCGTCGCAAGAAGATTCGATACCCAAAATAATTATTCCTTTATCAGCCATATAAAACTTTACTTTTTTACGTTATTAAAACAAGATAAACACTATTGGGTTTAATATCTTTGCACTTATTAAAAACAACACGTTAACAAAACGTCATTCTCATTTCAATAATATTGCTTGAAATGAATTATGTTCGTTCAAAAATTGCAAAACTATTAAAAAAGGTTGGAAAATACTCTTTGTCTTGCTGGTAGCATTCGTAATGTTACTTGGTGCCGGTTTTATAATGCTTCAGTACAGTTGGGTTCAAACACGGATTACCAGAATTGTAGCCAAAAGCTTGTCGAAGGACCTGGAAACAAATATTACTATTGGCAAAGTGGATATTGGCTTTTTTAATCACCTTAAACTCGAGGATGTACTTATTGAAGACCAGGCTGGTGATACCTTGATATACACTCAACACATTAGTACGCGTATTGATACGTTGAAACTGAGAAAAAAACAAATTGTGCTGAATAATCTCAGTTTTGGGAACAATAAAATCTATTTGTCAAAAGACACTGCGCAAGTTTTTAATTTTGGGTTTTTATTTAAAAATATGGGACCTGGAAATGACAGCTTGAATATCTGGACCTTCGCATGTAAGAGCTTCGAATTTGGCGATGTATTGATCCGGTATTCAAATAGCAGTACTAAAAATCCAACGACGGTTGAAGCGCGCGACCTTAACCTAACGGTATCCAATTTCTATTCTTATAAAGACTCTCTATCTTTTAATATGGACGACTTTAGCGTAAATGATGGAAAAGGATTCCTGTTAAAACATGCTTCGGGCCATGTGGCCAACGTTGGTAAATCGCTGAACATTCAGAATTTAAATATTCAAAGTTCTGGCTCTGAACTAAATAACACCGACATGGATTTCCAGTTTTATACAGCAAGTGACTCAATGAACAGGACTTTTGACATGGATATCGATATCGGAAACTCGGAGATTGCATTACGCGAACTTGGTATGTTTGTGCCTGATATAAGAGGAATGAATGAAAAGATTAAACTCTCAGGAAATATTTATGGTAGTATAAACGACCTGAAAGGAAAAGATATTTCGCTAGAAACGGGAAACGAAACCTATGCACAACTCGATTTTTATGTAAACGATCTTTTAAATCCGGAAAACATGTATTTGTTTCTTGATTTAAAGCAATCGACAACCTCGTTTGAAGATATCAGTAATATACGTTTGCCCAACATTGCAAAGCAAAGCTACATTCGTTTTCCTGAAAGTTTTTATGAAGCAGGGCAGCTCAGGTTTAAAGGTAATTTCAGCGGCTTCTTAACTGATTTTGTAACCTTCGGTACGCTGGAGAGCGAAATGGGTAGCTTAACAACCGATATTCTCGTAATGCCCGAAAAAGAAGGACAGATATATTATCGTGGAAATATCGCTACAACCAATTTTCAACTTGGAGAGTTATTTAAGCAACAAGAATTGGGCGCGATAACGTTAAGCGGTTCAGCTGATGGCCAATACAACAAAAAAACACAATCGGTATCCGGCCTTTTTAAAGGAGCAATAGACAGTGTTGAAATACACAATTACAACTATAAAAACCTTGCATTTGATGGCATTTTACGCGAAAAAATGTTTGATGGCTTGCTGGAAATACAAGACCCAAATCTGGATTTTACCTTTATCGGAGAGTTCGATCTTAATTCAGATGTTCCAATGTTTGATTTTAGTTTAAATTTGAGGCATGCCTATCCGGGTAAATTAAACCTTACAAAGAACTTTCCTGCTACCAACCTTGCTTTTCAGATGCAAGCCAATTTTACCGGCGACAGAATCGACAACATTAGCGGTGGCATTTCGGTAAAAGAAGGTTTTTATGGCAACCGAAATGGACAAATAAACCTTGAAGGTATTGAATTTAAAGCCTATCCTGAGAACGGAAAAAATATATTGCTCCTGCAATCCGATTTTCTTGATGCGAATATATCAGGTGTTTACCATTTCAAAGATTTAAAAAATGAATTCTACCAACTTGTTAATTATTACCTGCCGGCAGCCGACTTAAAATTTAAAACACAGACTTCACGTAAGAATATTTTTGATTATGCCATTAATGTGAAAGAAGTAAATCCGTTGGTTGATATTTTTA
>DASQBW010000503.1:0-7211 GCA_035635015.1 Draconibacterium sp.
GAGCAGGAATTATTGAATGCAAAAAATACCTACGAAATCAGCAAAACCGTTTATGAGAATCTTTCAAAAAATTTCAATGAATCCGGTCAGTTGGTAAAAAGCAAAATGAGTGGTTTTGTAAAACAGATTTTCGTAAGCAACGGTCAATATGTGGCTGCCGGGCAACCATTGGTGAGCATTTCGCAAAACAACAAATTGTTGCTTACTGCACAAGTACAACAGAAATATCTTTCGATTTTGCCATCGATAAAAACGGCCAACATCAGCACCATACACGACAGTAAAACCTATACACTGGAAGAGTTGAACGGCAAAATCCTTTCGTATGGAAAGTCGGCAAGCAACGGTTCGTACCTGTTTCCGGTGAGTCTTGAAATTGGAAATCATGCAGGTTTTGCTCCGGGAACTTTTGCTGAAGTATTTCTAAAAACAATGACCAATTCAAAAGCGATTACTATTCCGAACAGTGCTTTGTTGGAAGAACAGGGCATTTACTATGTTTTTGTTCAGCTTACTCCCGAAATGTTTGAAAAACGCGAGGTTAAAATCGGAGGAACGGATGGACTACATACCGAAGTTATTTCGGGATTAACCGCCGATGAGCGAATTGTGACCAAAGGTGCAATGCAGGTAAAACTGGCAAAATCGACAGGAGCTTTGGATCCACATGCCGGACATGTTCACTAAAAAACAGACACAATGATTAACAACATTATAAAGTTCTCGCTGAACAATAAATACCTGATTATTTTGTGCTCGGTGGTGCTGGTGGTGTTTGGGATCTACACGGCAAAAAACATGGATATTGACGTGTTTCCCGATCTTACAGCGCCTACCGTAATTGTAATGACCGATGCGCATGGCATGGCTCCCGAAGAGGTGGAGCGACTGGTTACCTACCCCATTGAAACAGCAGTAAATGGTGCGATGGGCGTTCGTCGCGTACGCTCTTCATCCGGTCTTGGTTTTTCATTTGTTTGGGTCGATTTTGACTGGGGAACCGACGTTTACAAAGCTCGCCAGGTTGTAAGTGAAAAACTGATTACCGTGCAGGAAGCTATGCCCGAAAACATAGGAGAGCCTATTCTGGCACCGCAATCGAGCGTTATGGGCGAAATATTTTTCATGAGTCTGCAAGCCGACTCTACGGATTTAATGACTCTACGATCAATTGCTGAATGGGACATTCAGCCGGTAATACTCGCCACAGGCGGAGTATCGCAGGTTACCATTATTGGTGGCGACTATAAACAATACCAAGTGCTGGCCGATCCGCTTAAAATGAATTTTTACGGTGTTTCCATAAACGATTTGGCCGATGCCTGTCGCGAAATGAGTCAAAATTCAACAGGTAAAATCGTTCGTGAACATGGGAATGAATATGTAGTGCGCGGTGTGGCCCGAACTTCCAATCCCGAAGAACTGGGAAATACATTTATAAAAACGGTGGACGGTAATCCTGTTCGTGTAAACGATGTTGCAGAGGTAAAAATCGGCAGTGCCGTTAAAATGGGTTACGCATCTCACAATGCTAAAAAATCGATTATTATTTCGGTTTCGAAACAACCCAATACCAATACCCTTGAGGTTACAGAAAACATAGAGCAAAAGCTGGAAGCAATGAGAGCGACACTGCCGCCCGATGTAACTATTAATACTCAAATCTTCCGCCAGGCAGATTTTATCGAAACCTCGATTAATAACGTACAGCGTGCTTTGTTGGAAGGAGCAGTACTGGTTATCGTTATCCTATTTTTGTTTTTAGGAAGTTTCAGAACAACAGTGATTTCCCTGCTTGCCATTCCGCTTTCTTTACTGGGATCGGTAATTGTATTGAACCTGTTTGGGCTAAATATCAACACCATGAGTTTGGGCGGAATGACCATTGCCATCGGTTCGCTGGTTGACGATGCCATTATCGACGTGGAGAACGTGTACAAACGCCTCCGGCAAAATTTCCTGTTATCAAAAAACCAAAGGCAAAGTTCTTTCGCAGTGATTTACGAGGCTTCAAAAGAGATCAGGGCCTCCATTTTAAATGCAACCCTGATTATCATTGTTGCTTTTATGCCGCTCTTTTTCCTTTCGGGAATGGAAGGCCGCATGTTAAAACCGCTCGGAATTGCTTATATCGTTTCGTTGTTTATGTCGCTGGTTGTTGCCATGACTTTAACTCCGCTACTTTCAAAAATGATGTTATCAAGCGATAAATATTTGTCACTAAAATCAAAAGAAAGCTGGCTGGCACGAAATCTTTCGGCAGGCTACGAACATTCGCTGATTTGGGTGCTGAAGCATAAAAATGTAGTGGTATTGCCTTTATTGGGATTATTTGTTGTGTCGCTGTTTATTTTATCGGGTTTCGGACGTAGTTTCCTGCCCGAATTTAACGAAGGAGCGTTAACACTTTCGGTGATTACACAACCCGGAACCTCGTTGCATGAAAGCAATAAACTAGGCGAGTTGGTAGAAAATGAGATGCTTTCTATTCCTGAAGTAAACAGCACTGCCCGACGGACCGGCCGCGGTGAACTGGACACGCACTCGCAGAGTACGAACAGCGCCGAAATCGATGTGAATTTTACGCTCGATGACCGTGAGTTGGAAACCTTCTTGCAGGATGTCCGCAGCAAACTTTCAGGAATTCCCGGAATTGCATATACCGTTGGGCAGCCTTTAGGCCACCGAATCGACCACATGCTTTCGGGCACCCGCGCCAACATTGCCATTAAACTGTTTGGATCCGATTTAAACCGCCTGTTCCAAATAGGTAATGATATTAAATCACACATTGTTGATATTGATGGATTAGTAGACGTAAACGTTGATCAGCAGGTTGAAATTCCTCAGATTCAGATTCGGCCAAATCGCGATATGCTGACTTTTTATGGCATTTCAATTAACAATTTCAATGAATTTGTAGATATCGCACTCGGCGGTGAAAAAATGGCCGACATTTACGAAGGGCAACAATCGTACGATTTGCTGCTTCGATACAAAACCGATTATACCGACCAATTGGAAGGCATTAAAAATGCACTGATCGATACTTACGACGGGAAAAAAGTTCCACTTAGTGAAGTTGCAGAAATTGTTTCATCCAGCGGGCCAAATTCCATAAGTCGCGAAAATGTAAAACGAAAACTGGTAGTTTCTGCCAACGTTGCCGGCCGCGATTTGCACAGCGTAGTGAAAGAAATCAAACAAAGAGTAAACGAGAATATCGACTTACCCGAAGGTTATCGCGTGGAATACGGTGGGCAATTCGAAAGTGAAGAAAAAGCATCGCGGATGTTACTCCTTACGTCAATTGCTGCACTTTTTGTGATCTTCCTGCTTTTATTTCAGGAGTTCAAAAACTTCAAACTGGCAGGTATCATTCTTTTGAATTTACCACTGGCACTGATCGGAGGAATTTTTGCCATAATGCTAACATCAGGAATGCTGAGTATCCCGGCAATTATTGGTTTTATTACACTTTTTGGTATTGCTACACGAAACGGAATTCTGTTGGTTTCACGCTATCAAAGCCTGGAGCAGCAGGGCGAAAAATTGTACAACACACTGGTAAATGGATCGAAAGATCGTCTGTTGCCTATTTTAATGACGGCTCTAACGGCAGCTCTGGCACTTATTCCGCTGGCTACGAAAGGCGATCTTCCGGGCAACGAAATTCAAAGCCCGATGGCGCAGGTAATTTTAGGTGGCTTGCTTACATCAACCATCCTGAATATTTATGTGGTGCCAATCGTTTACTACGCGCTAAACAAAAATGGACACTCTAAAAAGATCTTGAAATGAAACAACTACTATTTATAATAATATCGATTCTGGCCATAAGTCAGCTTGCATCGGCGCAAAATAGCATTGATGAACTGCTTACAGAGATAGAAAATAACAACACCACCCTTTCAGCACTCCAAAAAATGGTTGACGCTGAAAAAATGGGAAACAAAACAGGAATTCAACTGCAAAACCCGGAAGTGGAATTTCATTATCTTTGGGGTGATCCGTCATCTATAGGTAACCGCAGGGATTTCAGCGTTCAGCAATCGTTTGATTTTCCATCAGCCTATGCTTATCGCAATCAGATTACCGACATGAAAAATGAGCAGGTCGAACTGGAGTACAAAAAGCAAAAGATGGATATTTTCCTTCAGGTACGTTTGATTTGTGCGGAACTCACCTATCAAAATTCCCTTAAAGCAGAATACCAAAAACGTCAGGAAAATGCCAGCCAGATTGCAAAGTCGGTTGAAACAAAACTCAATGCCGGAGAAGCCAACATTCTGGATCAGAACAAAGCAAAAGTAACGCTTTTAAATACTGAAGCCGAACTTCGCCACATTGAAATTCAAAGACAGACTTTACTGCAACAGTTGGCAACACTAAATGGTGGCAATGCCGTTACTTTTGATGAGACGACTTTTCAAACTGTTCCGATCGATACCGATATTGAGCAATGGGCAGCACAAGCCGCTGTTAACAATCCGGTGCTGGCATGGTTAAACCAGGAAATTGCTATCTCTGACAAAAACACACAGTTACAAAAAGCGCAAAGTATGCCAAAAATAAATGCAGGTTATATGAGCGAAAAAGTAATTGGCGAAGGGTTTCAGGGTGTAACTGTGGGCGTTTCAATACCGTTGTTCGAAAATAAGAATACGGTGAAATATGCGAAACTTAAAAACGAAGCTGCCCAACATCGTGAGACTGATGAAAAGCTACGTTTTTATAATGAAATGAAAACGCTGCATGCTAAAGCCATCGCAATTCAGCAAAACATCACACAATTTCGTGAACAGTTAAACTTACAAAGCGACATGGAATTACTGCAAAAAGCATTGGATAAAGGTGCAATTTCACTTACTGAGTATTTGTTTGAAATTTCGGTGTATTACGATAGCCTCGAAAAATTGCTTGATATGGAAAGGGAATTAAGCATTACCAGGGTACAATTGTTGATTTACAGTTAATTTCAGGAACTGAAATAAGAATGCGAGTTTAATTTAAACCGCGAGACTCCTATTGAATTACATTATTTCAATCATTCCTGTATTCAGAACGAATGCCCAAAAAAAGCACTTAATGTTTAATTAAGTGCTTTTTTTGTCAGATTTATATTTTCTGTAAACTCCTATATTACAGCTTTACATGCTTCCAAAAGTTTATTAGCATTAGCATTGGTAGGATCAATTTCAATTGCTTTTTCCAACACTTCAACAGCAGCAGTAAACTCTTTCTTTGCTTTAGCATACTCGGCGGTATAAGCATCGTCAACTGTTGTCATTTCACCATCGTTAACTTTTTGATTGGCTGCACCTAAAATCGCTGCGCCCTTTTTATAGAGACTATTTCCTTCCGAAACATAAACATTAGCCAAAGCTGATGTCATTTTATCATCGCCGGGAAATTTAGCGATACCTTCTTCCAGCGTTGTCACATAAGCTTCATCATTATCTAACTTGTTGTAACAAACTGCTTTATAGTACTGCGCTGTTTCTCCTTTATAACCACCTTCAACAGCAGTTGTAAAAAAGTCCACTGCATTCTCAAATATTTCACCTTTATAAGCAATGATACCTGCGTTATACGACATAGTTGCCGCCGATTCAGGATTAGCAGCAATAGCTTCTTTATAAGCAGCTACTGCTTCATCATATTTCTCCATCTTTCCATAAGCACCAGCTTTATATTCTAATGCTTTTTCAACATTGGCTCCTGCTGCAATTGCTTTATCAAAATATTCAATTGCTTTCGCATAACTATCGCTGTTATACGCAGCTAATCCAATATTGAAATTAATTGCATCCGGCACCTGTACTTCTCCAAGGTTTGCCATTGCTGATTCATACAATTCTAATGCTTTTGCGTAATCCTTACTTTGCATCGCCTCATTCGCCTCGTTTATTTTTTCAGCGGCATCCTGTGCAAATGAAAATACAGAAAAACACAATACAACTAATAATAATACTACTCTTCTCATTTTTCCAACTACTTTTAATTTTTTATAATTTGATTTAATTTTTTCACAATTTTCATCGATCAGCCCCAAAAATAGTAATAATGAATTAAAAACCTAATATTCAGTTATTAAGATTCTTTCTACATTATCATTTTTAACTGACAAAAGGCAATTAATCTATACCAGCTTAAAATCCGGGTTGCACCGTCACTTATGGATTCAAAAGGTCTGGATTCCAGAAATTTAGAATTTTTTCGATTAAATGGAGGTTATTTCGTGCCTCCCTGTTTTCCTGATCAATTTCCAGTACCCGGTTAAAAGCATTAATGGCCTCACTCCAATTCTGGTATTTTTGGGCTATCTTACCTTTTAACAAAAAATATTCCAAAGTATGCTCTTCATCTAATTTTTCAAAAAGTGTTTTGGCCAATTCAGCCTTTTCTGTCGCTAATAAGTTCTCAACCTCCTGTAATTCGTTTTTATCTCCCATAATACTGAACTATTATTTCTCTCCCCTTGTAACTGAAATAACACCTTTAACCTTTTTAAGTTTATGGATAAGAAACTCCAGGTGATCAAGGTTGTAAACCAGGATTTGTAACACACCTTCAAAATTTCCACTATCACTCGTTATATTAATAGCACGCATTTGTGTTCCAATATCTTTGGCAATAATATGCGAAATTTCAGAAATAATGCTACTCCCATCGTTTCCTGTTATATGTAATGAGGTTAAAAACGAACTTTTGCTCGTTGAGTCTTTCCAAACAGTTTTAATTATCCGGTAAGGAAAACGTTCTCTCATTTGAGGTGCATTCGGACAATTCGTTCGATGTATTTTAATTCCATCGTTGATAGTCACAAACCCAAAAATATTGTCGCCAAAAACAGGATTACAACATTGCGCCAGCTTGTAATTAACATTTTTCAGGTTGTTATCGATAATCAAAAAATCATCAACTCCATCATAGGTTAAACTTTTAGCATCAGCCTGAGGAAGCGTTTCTTCAACAGTAGTTTTTGCCGGGCTATCTTCCTGCTTTTCAACAAACAACGATTTTACTTCTAAGGGATCGATTTTACCTGTTGCAACTTCGTAATAAAAATCAACGGCAAGTTTAAAACCAAAATGTTTTAACATTTTTCTAATGGCATCATCGTTTAAATCAAGCTTCCAGTTTTTAAACTTCCGTAACAGCATTTCTCTTCCATCATGTGCCTGCTTATTACGTTCTTCGTTCAGGCT
>DASQBW010000504.1:0-4333 GCA_035635015.1 Draconibacterium sp.
GGGGCGGTGCATTAACGACGACGAAAAACCAACCGATGGCAAATAGGCCGTTCTGGCTACTTCCTGGTTTACCTGCGCTTCGCGGTTTTGCAAGGCTGCATTTTTCAATTCTTTATTGAAAGCAACAGCTTGCTCGCGGCACTGTTCGAGGGTCATTACCTTCTGCCCCAAGGCAGTGCCAATTAAAGTCGCTGAAATTACGACAGTTACTATTATATATTTTATTGACTGATTCATATTATTTGAACTATTATATGATTTGATACATGCTGAAAATCGATAGGCTAAAGGTTAACCCTATTGGGGCTCAACAAAAAATAGCTGAGCACATTGCCTTCCCCCCGACAAATCCAAACCAGGGCAACCTTCTTTATACCTATCTACATTTAGAACATTTATATTTCGCTTAATTTTTTGCCACCTTAAGTTTACTTCCGTCAACTTTAAAAAGAACAGTATATAACACCGGAACAACAATCAGTGTAATAATCGAACCAACAGCCAGACCGAACATGATTACGATGGCTGTTGAGTTAAACATCGAGTCGGTAATCAGCGGCGCCATACCTAAAATGGTAGTTAACGATGCCATCATTACCGGGCGCAAACGCGATAAGGCAGCGTCGATCGTTGCTTTCAAACGGTCTTTTCCTCCTTTAATATTCTGGTTGATCTCGTCGAGCAGAACAACCGCATTTTTAATCATCATACCAATTAATCCTAATGCACCGATGATTCCTGCAAAGGTGAGGTAAACACCCGTTGTTGCCAGCCCCAAAACAATACCTACAAATGCAAATGGCACCACCAGGGAAATGATGATTGGCTGCTTCAGGTTATTAAATAAACCGATGATAATAATCGCCATCAGTCCGATTGCCAGCGGCAGGAACATAAACAGCGCAGAGTTGGCTTCGCCGGAACGGGCAGTTGCTCCTTCCCAGTGTAATTCGTAACCGTCGGGCAAATCAATTGCTTCAACTTCCTGTTGAAATTTTGCCTGAACTTCAGCCGCTGTGTATCCGTCGGCAGCGTCGCATTGTGCTTTAATAGCCCGCTTATTATCCAAACGGTGAATGAGTTCGTAATCCCATGTTACTTTCATGGTATCAACAATTTGCGACAGCGGTACACTTGCGCGGCTTTGTTGTCCCCAAACCGGAATATTCAGCAGTTGCTCGATATTCTCAGCCACTTTGTTGTCGGTACGCAAAACGATTGGCAACATTTTATCGCCTTCGTAAATAGCTCCGATTGGCCGTCCGTTGGTAGCTACCAAAATGGAGTTCCCCATGTCGGCACGCGACAATCCAAGTGGTTGTGCACGTTCAACCGAATAAACCGGAACAATTTTTTTATTCTGATTTTTCCAGTCGTCGGTAACATTTACAGCCGATGGCTCTTCTAAAAAAATTCGTTTTGCCTGGTTGGCCAAATCCTTTAATACGGCGGGATCGGGTCCAATAAACTGTGCTTCAATATCGGCATCGGCAAATGCTGCACCGTACTCCATCACCCTAAAAAATGCATTTGGGTAATTGTTGTTCAGGTATTTCTCAATTTCAGGAATAAGCGTTGAAACTCTTTCGGTATTATCGGTTTCAACAATAAGATCTCCATAGTTTGCTCCACCTGTTTGCATATGGCGCATTAACAGGTAGCGCGCGGGCGGACGGCCAACAGATCCGGTAACCGCATGCACGTCATTCATGGCCAAAATATCTTCCTGAATTTGTTTTACATCGGCTTCAACAGCATCAATATCGGCTCCCTGCGGCAGGAAGTACTCGATAAAAAACTGGTCGTAATCGATTTTCGACATAAAGTCGACTTTTACGAAACGGAACGACCAGAATGAAAAGATCAGAACAGCAAAAGAACTAAGCGCAAATAGGTATTTATTACGAACCGCCCATTTCAGAAATTTCCCAAATATTTTATACATCCCTTTATCGTAAGTTTCGGCATGTTCGCCTTTCGGACGTTCTTTGCGGTAAAAATATCTGGCGTTAAACGGTGTCTGAATCATAGCAAATATCCAGCTTAAAGTAAGCGAGATAATCAGCACGGTAAACAGCGATGAAAGAAACTCACCGGCCTCGTTTGGTGACATGCGCAATGGCAGGAACGCCAGAATTGCAACTGCCGTAGCCCCCAATAATGGTAAAGCTGTTTTACGTGCGGTATTTACAAATGCTTTGCTTCGGTCCATCCCCGATTTCAGGTCAACCAGAATTCCATCGGCTACAACAATTGCGTTGTCAACCAACATTCCCATGGCCAGAATAATAGCTGCCAGCGTTACACGGTGTAATGGTAAGCCAATGGCCAACATCACAATTAACGTTCCCATGATGGTAAAAATCAAACCACTTGAAATAAGCAGTCCCGAACGGAATCCCATGGCAAACATCAACACCACAATTACGATACCTACCGACATCGCGAGGTTCATCATAAAATCTTTTACCGCATCATCAACACGGTCAGGCTGGTAATACACCTGGTTGATTTCGATACCAACCGGCAATTCTTTTTGAATTTCAGCCAGTTTTTTATCCAGTCGCTCACCCAGTTTCACCACGTTAATTCCACTCTCGTTAGACAAACCAAGTGTTAAACCTGCTTTATTGTTGTAAAACAGTGCTTCGTTTTTGGGCTCGAAATACGATCTTTCAATCATCGCAATATCGCCCAAACGAAAGTTGCCTCCGCCGGGAACCTGTATCAATAGATTTTCAATTTCCTCAATCGAAGTAATTTTTTGTCCCACTCCTACACGAATCGATTCATCGCCGGCAACAATTGATCCCGGGTTGATGATAGCCGTTTCGTTTTGAATGGCTGCAGCAATATTAAGTGGATTTACACTCAGTCCCGCCAGCTTCTCCGGAGAAAAAACAATGTCAATGGTTTCGGTTTGCTCACCAAAAACCTGCGAACGGCGAACACCGCTTACGCTTAAAAGCTCTCGTTCAATATATTCGGTATATTTTACCAACTCACGATGCGAATATCCATCGGCAGTAATAGCATACAGAATTCCGTACACATCAGCAAAATCATCATTTACAATTGGGTCCATAGCGCCTGAAGGCAACGATCCTTTTGCATCGTTAACCTTACGCCTCAGGTGGTCCCAAAGCTGTGGCAACTGTGGTGTTTTTACCGTTGGCTGAATGTAGATGGTTATTATTGACAAACCGGGTCGCGAAACAGATTGTATCTCATCGATATTTTCCAGTTTCTGAATGGCTTTTTCCAGCGGATCGGTCACCTCCAACTCAACTTCGTGCGCGGTGGCTCCCTGGTATACGGTAATTACCGTGGCTGCCTTAATCGGAATCTCGGCATCCTCCAGTTTTCCAATATTATCGTACGCAATTATACCTCCCAGCAATACTGCTACCAGTATAGTGGAGATCATTGCTTTTTGATTCAGTAACTTTTCCAGCATTACAACAATCCTCCAATGTTAGTTACCGATGGTGTTTTAATGGGTTGAACTTTTTGGCCTTCCACCAGGTAATGTACTCCGGCAGTAACAACCTGTTCGCGGTTGTTAACGCCCGACACAATATTTACACGCCCCTGGCTCCCGTCGAGCGCGATTTTAACTTCACGCTTTTGAACTTTATTTGTTGAAGGATTGAATACCCAAACGTAAGTACTTGTTTTTTCGTGGAAAACTGCCGAAGCCGCTACCGAAAGCTGATTTTGCTCGGCCGTATTGTATATTGTAACTTCCGCTGTCATACCCGGAGCTACTTTCAAATCATTTTTGTTTTCGAACGAAAATTTCACTTCGTATAAACCATCTTGCATGGTTTTTTCGCTAACACTCAGCAATTTTACCGGCAAGTTGCTAATACCTGCATTGGCTACATTCAGGTAACTTCCCTTATCACCTTTTACACGCTGAAGCTGACTTTCGGAAACAGAAACAACTGCTTCGAGATGCGAATTATCGATGATAGAAACGATTGGCGTTCCGGCTCCTACCGTTTGAAAATTCTCTACAAACTTTTCGTAGATATAGCCCGAAAAAGGTGCTTTCAGCTCGGTATCACGCAATTGGTTTTGTGCATTTTCATAAGCGGTTTTTGTCATCAGGTATCCCGACTTGATCTTTTCAAAAGTATTCTCAGGAATCTTGTCCTGTTCAATCAACTGTTTGTAACGCATGTACTCACTCTCGGTCTGCTCAAACTGAGCTTTTGTGGTTTCCAGCTGCAGTTTGTAATCGCGCTTGTCAATTTCGGCAATAACTTCGCCTTGTTTTACGTAGTCGCCTTGTTTTACATTCAGTTTTAACAATGGGCCACCAACACGA
>DASQBW010000505.1:0-7331 GCA_035635015.1 Draconibacterium sp.
GCAGAGAGAGGAGCGGGGCAAAATTCGCTGTCGGAGATATATACCTCGGCAAAGTGAAAAAAATTATGCCCAGTTTAAACGCTGCTTTTATCGATGTAGGTTACAGTAAAGACGCTTTTTTACATTACCTTGACATGGGGCCGCAATTCGCCACATTAAATAAATTTTTGCGAATTGCCTCGTCACGAAAGAACAGAATTTCTTCCATTTCAAAAATTCATTCAGAGCCCGACATTAATAAAGAAGGTAAAGTAAACGAGTTATTAAAAGTAGGTCAGAAAATATTGGTTCAGGTAGCAAAAGAACCAATTAACACCAAAGGACCGCGGTTAACATCCGAAATTTCAATTGCAGGCAGGAATTTAGTTTTAATGCCATTTAGCGACAAGATTTCAGTGTCGCAAAAGATTCGCTCTACAGAAGAAAAGAATCGGCTAAAAAAACTTATTCAAAGTATTAAGCCACGCAAATACGGAGTAATCATCCGCACTGTAGCTGAAGGTAAAAAAGTAGCTGAACTCGATCAGGAACTTCGGCGTTTAGTTGAAAAGTGGGAAACAACTTTTCAAAAGCTTCGCAGGGCTCAGGCACCTTCGCTTATTATTGGCGAAATAGACCGGACAACTGCACTCTTGCGCGATATCTATCATCCCAACTTCAACAGCATTATTGTAAACGACCAATCGGTAGCGTCAGAAATTGCCGATTACATAGGTAGCATTCAGGCCGACAAAAAGAAGATAGTAAAGCACTATAAAGGCCGGCAACCCATTTTCGAACATTATGGCATCGACAAACAAATAAAAGCCTCGTTCGGAAAAACAGTATCATTTAAAGATGGTGCCTATTTAATCGTAGAACATACCGAAGCGTTTCATGTAATTGATGTTAACAGTGGGAATAGAGCAAGAGCAGGAAACGACCAGGAGAAAAACGCCCTGGAAGTAAACCTGGCTGCATGCGACGAAATAGCAAGACAATTACGGTTGCGAGACATGGGTGGGATCATAGTAATTGATTTCATCGACATGCATGTCGCTGCCAATCGCCAGAAAGTAAATGATCACTTGAAGGCGGTAATGGCAGACGACCGGACCAAGCACAACATTCTGCCACTTAGCAAATTTTGCCTGATGCAAATAACAAGGCAAAGAGTGCGACCAGAAGAAAACATTGAGACAGCAGAAAACTGTCCGACATGTAAAGGAAGTGGAAAAGTTGTGCCTACTGTATTATTTGTCGACGATATTGACGGCAAAGTAAAATACGCACTCAAGGAACTGAACAAAAAGAAATTGTATCTGAAAGTTCATCCTTATATAGCTGCTTACCTTACAAAAGGCTGGAAAAGCCCGCAAAAACAGTGGTTTTTCAGTTATTTGAAATGGGTAAGTATTGAAGCTGTAAATTCGTATTCCTATCTGGAATACCATTTTTTTGACGAGAATGAGGAAGAAATTATTTTATAAAGCGAAAGCCGTTCATTATTGAGCGGCTTTTTTTATTTTCGCAGGTAATCATTTATAATTCCATGATTTTTAGAAGGCTGCTTTATATATTGGTTGTTAGTTTAATCTCCTGTTCTGTATCCGCCATTCAGATTAAAGGCAAAATAGAATTATCGGAACGTTGGCAACCCAAAGTATTTTTGGCCCTGTTAAATTCGCCTGAAGATCTTTTTGTTGCTTCTCCAGATTTTATTATCGCCGAAACATTTATTAATCCTGATGGTAGCTTTGAGTTGAAGACAGAAACGGTACCTGTTAATTCGATGTTTTACCGCCTTTACCTTGTGCGCGGTAATAATTCATCTGTCGAATTTAGTGCTACACAGAATAAAAACTACATCCATTTATTGCTGAAACGGGACGACCGGATTGAAATAAATGCCAGAACTGAAAATAATGCACTGAATATTGTTGAAATTAATGGCTGCGAAGCTTGCGAAACCATTCTTGACTTTGATAAAAAATACTTCGCCCAAACCGGAGTTCTTACAGGGCAGTTGCCCAAAGCAAAGAGTAATTTCCTGTCGCAGGAACTCGAGAACTTTATCCACTCTTTTGTGGCAGATGCAAAAGATCCTTATACAGGGCTTTATGCACTTTACCACATTGACGACAAAGAAACTGATTTTCTCAGAAACAGGGATTTCTATTTTGATTTTCAAAAACGATTGGAAGATGAGATACCAACAGTGGTTTATACCGAAGTTTACAATGATTTGCTGGATGAATTAATTGGATTTCGCGAATTTGTTTGTCAGATGCCTGAGGTGCAGCCCCGATGGAAAGACTGGGTAATAATCATTGAAGGGGGCTTTATTGTTGTTTTATTGCTTGTGATTTTTGTTTTATCGCGCAAAATAGATAAACTCAGAAAAGCCGGAGGCGATGTTTCTGACAAGTTGAAAACTCAATATAATGCATTAACGCTTAAACAACAGGAAATATTAGGTCTTCTTGCGAGTGGTAAATCAAATAAAGAAATAGCACAGGATTTGTTTATTGAACTAAGTACTGTTAAAACGCACATTAACAATATATACAGGCAGTTAGGTGTGTCAACCAGGAAAGAGGCTGTCGATATTTATAAGCTGGTGAATCGCTGATCAGAGGGGTCTAGACCCTATTTCAAACCCAATCTACCTACATTTTGTAAAACAGTAATGTTTCTGGTTTGTTTTTACCTTGTAATTTTGAATCATCAATCATGAAAGTTAGATGTGAAGGATCAGAACAAAGTATTAATGGTTTAGATTCGTTGATCATTTATAACGTTCAAAAAAATATAAACTGAAAAAGATGAAGCGCATTTTTATTACTGTTGTTTTTTTTGTTGCGGCATTTTTGGCGAACGCACAAATTGTTGAGCCCGTTAAATGGAGTTTCTCGAAAAATCAAATCTCTGAAAACGAGTTCGAACTGGTTTTTACAGCTACCATAGATGATGGCTGGCACATGTATACAACTGATTTGCCGGAAGGTGGACCGATTAAAACCAGTTTTTATTTTGAAGATATTGAAAATGTAGTATTACTGGGAGAACCAACACCGAATAAAGCCGCAGTGGAAGAGTTCGATCAATCGTTTCAAATGGATTTGAAATGGTTTGAAGAAGAAGTTACCTTTATACAAAAGGTGAAAATTTCAGGTGCCGGTACTGTAAGCGGATACATTGAGTTTATGAGTTGCGACGACGAAATGTGCACGCCTCCGACCCAGGCCGAATTTTCTTTTAATCTTGGAGGTGAAAGCCAGCAGGCTGCTGAAACAACAGCTTCAGACACAACAGATAATAGTGATACAAGAAATTATTGGAGTATTTTCTTTTTGGCATTTCTGGGAGGTTTTGCGGCATTGCTCACACCCTGCGTTTTCCCAATGATACCAATGACGGTAAGCTTTTTTACCAAACAAAGTAAAACAAAAGCAAAAGGGATTAGAAACGGTATCTGGTACGGAATATCAATCATTCTCATATATGTAATATTAGGAACAGTGGTAACCGCTGTATTTGGTGCCGAGAGCCTGAACAGTCTTTCCACCAATCCGTGGTTTAACCTGTTTTTTGCGCTGTTGCTTTTTGTATTTGCGTTCTCGTTTATGGGGGCTTTCGAAATTGTATTGCCCAGCAGTTGGGTAAATGCAGTCGATAAAAAGGCAGACAAAGGAGGATTGATAGGAATTTTCTTTATGGCATTTGCCCTGGCATTGGTTTCATTTTCGTGTACCGGCCCTATAGTTGGTGCTTTAATTGTTGAAGCTGCACGCAGTGGAGGTTTGGCTCCTGTAATTGGCATGCTGGGATTTTCGTTGGCACTGGCTATTCCTTTTGCCTTGTTTGCTGCTTTCCCGGGCTGGTTAAACACGCTGCCAAAATCGGGTGGCTGGCTAAATTCGGTAAAAGTTGTATTGGGTTTTCTCGAATTTGCCTTTGCTTTCAAGTTCCTGTCGATTGCCGATATGGTACTTGATCTGCATATTCTGGAGCGTGAAGTTTACATCGCCATTTGGATTGCCATATTCCTGGCACTGGTTCTGTACTTGTGGGGTAAAATTAAATTGCCGCACGATTCTCCAATGGATCATTTGCCGGTTTCACGATTTATTCTGGGAACAATGGTAATTGCCTTTGTTATCTATATGATTCCTGGTTTATGGGGAGCACCTGTTAAACTTATCAGTGGTTTTCCTCCACCGGTCGATTATGCTGAATCGCCACTTGGTGTTGGCCGTATACAGGTTGGTGGTGTTGGAAGCGCAGGAAGCTCTTCTGCCTCCATGTCACATGATATGCACATTGGACCCCATGGAATTCCATTATTCGACGATTACCATAAAGCCCTGGCTTACGCCAAAGAAACCGGAAAACCTTTGTTGATCGATTTTACCGGGAAAGGTTGCACCAATTGTCGGAAAATGGAAGATAACGTATGGGTAGAGCAGGAAGTAAAAGAGATGTTTCTGGAAGATTTTGTAGTGGTTTCATTGTATGTCGATTTAAAAACAAAATTACCCGAAGAGGAACAATTTGTTTCGGAAACCACAGGGAGAAAAGTGCGGACAATCGGAAATAAATGGACGGATTTTCAGATCTCGAGATACAACAGAAATACACAGCCTTATTATGTGATACTGGACAATAACGAAAAAGAACTGGTAGATGGATACGGATACGATCCGGATGCCGATGATTTTATCGAGTGGTTGAATAAAGGATTGGAAGAATATAACAACTAAAACCGGGATGAAGCTTTTGCTTCAATCGGAAATAAAAAAACGAAGAATGAGAAAATTAATTTTTATAATGGGATTTATTGCAACCGCAGCAATGGCTCAGGCGCAAATGATTGTCCCTGTAAAATGGGATGTTCAAATTAAACCTTTAAAGGGCGAAAACCAGTATGAAATTGTTGCGAAAGCAAAAATAGACTTAGGATTTAAACTCTATGGTGTAGATATGGAAGACGGTGGCCCGGTAAAAACATCGTTTAACTTCGAAACCCTGGAAAACTGCAAAGAGTTTGGAAAAGCAGTGGAAGTTACACCTTCGAATAAGACCCACGACAAATTGTTTGACATGGAAGTGACTTATTTTAAGGATGAAGCAACTTTGTCGCACAAAATTTGGGTGACCGAAAAACCGGCAAAAGTTACCGGTTATATCCAATGGATGAGTTGTAACGACGAAATGTGTACGCCTCCAACTGATGAAGAATTTGAGTTTATAATTGAGTAGGTACCAGTGTGCACTTAATATTTTAAATGAGGTTGTCCTAAACATTGAACGGATGGCCTTTTTTTTATGTGTTCCAGTTCAAGCCGGAAATCAAATTGTTGTAAAACCGTTATGGGAAGTGGCAAAATTGATATAACGGTACTAAATACAGATTACAATGGAAAAGACTGATGCCAGGTATGCTGCATATCTGAAAATCTTACATGAGGAGCTGATACCTGCCATGGGCTGTACAGAACCAATTGCGATTGCCTATGCCGGAGCGGTAGCCAAAAAAGTGCTGGGAACAATGCCCGAGCGTGTTTTGGTAGAAGCAAGCGATAACATTATTAAGAATGTAAAAAGTGTTGTTGTGCCTAATACCGGAGGGCAGAAAGGAATTGCAGCGGCAGCTGTTGCCGGAATTGTTGCGGGTGATGCAGAGCGGATTTTAGAGGTAATTTCTGATGTAAGTATTGACGGACGGGCACAGATTGCTGATTACCTGAAATCAAATGAGGTGAAGGTTGTTTCCTTACAAAGTGGAATAATTTTCGACCTGGTGGTGACTGTTTATAGTGGCAGTGATAGTGCCTCTGTGCAACTATCGCATTATCATACCAACATTGTTCGTATAACCAAAAATGGTGAAACCGAAATATACAATCAGCATTGTAACGATATAACACCATCGCAGATTTTAAACCGTTCATTTATGAATGTAGAAGATATTCTGAAATTTGCAGCGTCGGTTGAACTTTCTGAAGTAAAAGATGTGCTCGACAAGCAAATTGAGTACAATGTAGCTATTGCTAAAGAAGGCCTTAAAGGCAACTGGGGAGCAAACATTGGATCAGTACTTCTTCAATCGTGGGGAACAGATGACATAAAAGTACGGGCAAAGGCCATGGCAGCTGCCGCATCGGATGCCCGAATGAGTGGTTGCGAACTTCCGGTAATGATCGTTTCGGGCAGTGGCAACCAGGGATTAACAGCATCACTGCCAGTAATAGAGTTTGCCAGAGAATTAAAGGTTGATGAGGAAACATTGTACAGAGGTCTAATCATTTCTAATCTTGTCACAATTCATCAAAAAACACGAATTGGCCGTTTGTCGGCTTACTGCGGTGCTATCTCTGCGGGTGTTGGCGCCGGTGCAGGAATTACCTGGTTGCATGGCGGGCGCTTTGATGAGGTTGCACATACCATTGTAAATGCATTGGCTATTGTGTCGGGAATAATTTGTGACGGGGCAAAACCATCTTGTGCCGGAAAAATTGCATCGGCTGTTGAAGCCGGATTATTAGGTCATTATATGTATAAAAACGGGCAACAATTTTATGGCGGCGATGGTATTATAAAAAAGGGAGTTGAAAATACAATTGCAAATGTAGGAAGATTGGGAAGCAAAGGAATGCTGGAGACCGATAAGGAGATTATCCGAATGATGCTGGGAGAATAAGATTTAATCATTCATTTTAGTAAGATCAAAATAGCTAAAAGTGGCAAAAATGTAGATTAGATATTAGTGCTTGTTTATTAGGAGTTTAAATCTGATCAGTGAAAGTTCGAAAGTTCAAAATAAAGCGTTAATAAACTGTGGATATTTATAGATTTGTGCTCGATTACACTTCTGTAAAACAATCTGCCTAATTTTTTTAATATAATTTTTTGAGAGAATCAGAGCTGTGCGCGTAGAAGATAAAATATTATTCAACGAAATTAAAAAAGGTAACAAAGTGGTTTACGAATCGCTTTTTAACGAATACTACGAGAGTTTGGTTCGTTATGCCGAAAAATTTATTTTCGACCAGGCAGCCGCTGAAGATTTGGTGCAGGATCTTTTTATACAGGTATGGGAGAAAGCCCGGAAGATGCAGATAACCACATCAATTAAATCCTATTTTTACCAGGCAATCCGCAATCGCTGCCTCAATTACCTTAAAAGCCTTAAGGTAAAAGATAAGCACCATTTGTTATACATTGAAGCTTTATTGGATAGCGATGACGAGGCTGAACTTTTCGACCCCGAGATTATTCATAAAATCTCAGAATCAATTGATGAACTGCCTCCGCAAATGGCTCGTGTATTTCGTTTAAAACTTATTGAA
>DASQBW010000506.1:0-1678 GCA_035635015.1 Draconibacterium sp.
AATGGAAAAGAAAGACTTTAATGTAAGTTTTAAAAACAACGTACTTACAATTTCATCGCAAAAGAAGGAACAAAAAGAAGATAAGGATGATAGCTATACGCGTAAGGAGTTTAGTTATCAATCGTTCCAACGTTCATTCACCATTACCGACAATGCTGTGGTTGGCGACAAAATCTCGGCAAAGTACGAGAATGGGATTTTAAAAATTGTCTTACCGAAAAAAGAGGAGGTAAAACCACAACCTGAAAGACAAATAAAGATTGCATAGTAAAAAACGCTGCTTGATAGATTCAAGCAGCGTTTTTAGCTCAAAATCCACTTCTCGGCTGCTTCAATCGTGCTAAAATTACTAATGTTAAATCCTTCAGATTTTTTTTCAAACAATATGGTACGAACAATATCTTCCGGATTTTGTACTACAAAGGCAATTCTTTTATCTCCAAATACTTCGGTGTGTTGTTTATAGTAACTTACCAATTTTAGGTATTCCGTCAATTCAGCAACAATTTTTGCTTTCCGGTAGTCGATAATTAAGCCTGTGTAGTTGTCAGGGATTTCTCCAATATATACAAATGAATCCCATGAGCGTTTTATTTTGTTAATGTCAATTTCACCAAAGTATTTTTTATGTACAATTAAAGTTTGTGGATCAAAATGAAATTGCGCCCATTCTTCCATTTCGTTTAAATTTAGGTTGTATTAGAGTTTGTAAAAAATTGAACATAAATATAGATACACGAGGGTATAAAGATTCTTTTGCACGCTGTTTTTATCAACAATTTAACATTAACAGTATCTTGAAACAATTCTTAATAGTTAAACTTTTTGTTTTACAACTAATAATTCGATATTCGAAGATATAGATGATCCCCAGGAATATTGGGCTTAAAATTTTTTAACAATTTTAAAGCCTTTTTATATTTGCAATCGTTTAATTTCGTGCTTTCGAAAAATTAACCGGTTTGATGATGAGATAATAGTAAATCCTAAGCAGGTAAATCTTTTTCAATTATGGGAGCCTATCTGTCAGGGAATTATTATTTCAGTACATTTACCACTTTCCTGTCAGTATTTTACGATCAACTGAAGGATTAAATGAAGAACAAAACCTGTTTTAAATTAACAGACATTGAAACAATAGAAAAAATTGAATAAAGCAATTAATCGAATACAATATGAATCAAACAGTAGATATTAAAGAATTAAACGAAAGAATTCAGAAAGAGAGTTCATTTGTGGATATGATTTCCATGGAAATGAATAAGGTGATTGTAGGACAAAAACATCTTGTGGAAAGTTTGCTAATTGGGTTACTTTCGAATGGACACATTCTTTTGGAAGGTGTTCCGGGACTGGCAAAAACGCTTGCTATTAAGTCGCTTTCGCAAACGATAAGTGCGAAATTTTCGCGTATACAGTTCACACCTGATTTGCTTCCGGCCGATGTTTTGGGTACCATGATTTACAGCCAGAAGAAAGAAGAATTCAGCATTAAAAAGGGGCCGATTTTTGCCAACTTTGTATTGGCCGATGAGATCAACCGTGCTCCGGCAAAAGTGCAGTCAGCTTTACTTGAAGCCATGCAGGAACGCCAGATTACTATTGGCGACGAAACCTTTAAACTCGACGAACCATTCCTGGTAATGGCAACACAAAACCCGATTGAGCAGGAAGGTAC
>DASQBW010000507.1:0-5185 GCA_035635015.1 Draconibacterium sp.
GTGCGAAAAAGAGTGTCGGCGTTGGTCGCTTGTTAGAGTTCATCACAAACATTGCACCGGCACCCAAAGAAAAAAAGATGGCAAAAATAGTTGCCGGTAAAGAAGTAAAAATGGATGCTTTGGAAGCACCCAGTCTTTTTGTCTTTAAAACTGCTGTTGAGCCCCATGTTGGTGAGATTACCTATTTTAAAGTAATGTCGGGAATTGTAAAGGAAGGGCTAGACCTTATTAACTCGAAAACCGGCAATAAAGAACGTTTATCGCAAGTATTTGTACCTGATGGCAAAAGTCGTGAGAAAGTAGATGAACTTCACGCCGGAGATTTAGGCTGTACCGTAAAATTAAAGGAAACGAGATTTAATCAAACATTATCAGCAAAGGAAATAGGAACAGCTTATGCGCCGATAGAATTCCCTTCTCCGCGCCACACTGTTGCAGCGAAAGCTGTTGCCGATTCCGACGATGAGAAAGTTGGAGAGATTTTAAGCAAGATAAAATACGAAGACCCTACTTACGTCATTGAATATTCAAAAGAATTAAAACAACAATTGATACATGCTCAGGGAGAATACCACCTGAATGTATTAAAATGGTACTTTGACAATGTACATAAAGTAGATGTGGAATACCAGAAACCCAGAATACCATACCGCGAAACCATTACCAAACCTGCTCAGGCCGATTATCGCCATAAAAAACAATCGGGTGGTGCCGGACAATTTGGTGAAGTGCATATAATTATTGAACCTTACGAAGAGGGTGCCAAACCAAAGACCATGTTTAAGTTTGGTGATAAAGAACAAAAAATATCAGTACGCGCGGTTGAAGAGCACAAGTTAGACTGGGGTGGTAAACTTGTATTTGTAAACAGTATTGTTGGAGGATCCATTGATGCCCGCTTCCTTCCTGCCATTTTAAAAGGAATTATGGAAAAAATGGAAGAAGGACCACTAACCGGTTCGTATGCCCGCGACATTATTGTGTATGTATACGATGGTAAAATGCACCCGGTTGACTCGAACGAGATTTCGTTTAAGCTTGCCGGTCGTAATGCCTTTAGCATGGCCTTTAAAAACGCAGGGCCAAAAATTCTTGAGCCAATTCTGGATCTTGATGTTTGGGTACCGTCAGACCGTATGGGAGATGCCATGAGCGACTTGCAGGGACGACGTGCTATGATTATGGGTATGGGATCGGAAAAAGGCATGGAAAAGATTACCGCTAAAGTACCACAAAAAGAAATGTATAAATACTCTACTGCACTAAGTTCGATTACCGGTGGAAGAGGCGTATTTAGCATTAGTTTCGACGGATACGAAAAAGTTCCTGCAGATGTACAGGACGAACTGCTGAAAGCTTATGAAGCTGAGCAGGATGATGAATAGACCATTTTCTAATCCATTTTACTATAACTAAAATTGAAGCCCCGGCCGGTTGGTCGGGGTTTTGTTTTGTTGAGAGCCTGGCAACTTTATTGCAAAAAAAGAGTTGTCAAAACCAAAAAATACGAGAGACGAATTAACGTTTGTTGAGTTCCATTCTTGTTTTATGCAACTCCATATTAATTTTGGTATATCGGTCCAGCGCATTTTTTTTATGAACTTCGTATTCCTCCTTTAATTCGTCATAATCTTTTTTGGTGCGATTGGTAACCGTAAGACTTCGCTTGTACAACAGAAATACAAAACCGGCAAGAACCAAAACTCCGGCAATAAATAAATACATACTTGCCGAGTATACATTTTTATTGATATTCATTCCCAAAAGCCCAATTGAATTCTGCAACTTTAAACTCTCATCGAGCTGTTGCTGCAATACCGACAATTGATTGTCTCTTGACCTTACATCATTGACCAAATTACCAATTTCAACATTCTTCTGGTTTATACTATTTTCAAGTACTCCCACGGAATCTTTAAAGGCACCGTAAAAATCATCCAATTGGTTTTCCTTCATAAAATAGGAGCCGTTCCAGAAATTAAGATTTTCTTTAAAAACCCGGTATTGATCCGGAAGTGTTTTTTCCTCCTTCCAGGCATTAATATCTTTCGCCACCACCTGTAAAACCAAAACAAACAACGCAACTGCAGTAAATATCTTTTTCATACCAAATCTTTTTTTCCATTCCAAAACTGTAAAACAAAACGCATCCTTTTTCCAAGCTTAAAAATAGTTTAAGAACTATTAGTTAACGAAGAAAACATAGACTTGTTATTCTGTTGGCAATAATTTAAAGCCAATTTAATCTGTTCGCGTTAAACGTTCCCAATTAAAATCATTTTATCAATAAGCGCCCGTGACATTCAAATATAGGAAATACAATGAAACGAATACTCCTGCAACACACAATTCTATATAATATGGCCAATTCCTAAAAACAATTAATGGTATTAACGAATTTTTGGAGACACTTTTGCCCGGTATTGATTTGATAATTATTAATGAATAATATAACTTGCATGAAACCAAAAACTAATGCCATGCAAATCAGCTACAGCCAACCACTTTCATCGGCATGGAACCGCATGAAAAAAGCCTTGTTTCAACCCTTCGATATAAATAAATGGTTTAGAGTAGGCTTTACGGCCTGGTTAGCAGGCCTTACCGATTGCCACGGAAACGGATCGGGAAATAACACCGGGAGCCACAACGACTGGGATGCATTTTTTAGTTTTCCGCAAACAGCCTGGGACTGGCTACTTGATAATCCGCTGTGGGCAAACCTCATAATCGTTGGACTTATAATGCTATTCCTGATAATTACTGTTTGTTTATGGGTTAGTTCACGTGCGAAGTTTATGTTTTTGCATAATGTCATTCACGATAAAGCAGAAATTAGCAAACCATGGCACGAATTCCGAAAACAGGGAAACTCACTCTTTTTATTTGAATTCTTTTGGGGCTGGTTCGCATTTGCTGTATTCGCCTTGATTCTGGTTTACAGTTTTATAACGGGCAAAACCTTGTATGAAACACACGCCCCAAGAGCTGCTGTTTTTGCAGGTATATTACAAATGGTGTTACTTTTTGTGGCCTACCTGGTGGTGTTTGGATATATATCGCTTTTGCTTAAAGATTTTGTTGTACAAATTATGTACAAACAAAAGGTTGGAATTGCAAGAGGCTGGGGCAAATTTCTGATTCTTTTCAGTAAAAGATCAATACCATTTATCATTTACGGACTTTTTATTTTTGTACTGGGAATCGGGATTATGATTGCAGTACTAATATTAGCTATAGCAACCTGTTGCGTGGGCCTGTTACTTATTGCCATCCCTTACATCGGGGCGGTTGTTTTACTTCCTATAAGCTATACTTTCAGGGCATTTAGTATTGAGTTCCTGGCTCAATTTGGCGATGAGTACAATGTACTGCCTCCTAAGATTAACATATCCAATGATCTGGAAACCAATGAAGAGTAAAAGACACAAAAGAAGAATTATTACACTCTTATACCTATTTAATTTGCGGATTTAATCTTTTTCGCGAAACAAATGTACAAATCCTTTTTGGCTGCGTTTTTTATCATCGCGGCCACGCCCCTCAACAACGTAATAATAAACACCCGGACTGGCATATCGCCCGCCCATTAAACGTCCATCCCAAATGGTCTCGGTCCAGGTTCCTTCAAACCCACTTACATCGCCGCTCTCCCAATAATGTACTCGTTTACCCCAACGGTTAAATATGCTGATTTCGAGACTCTGCATCGACCAAAACTGCACGACAAAATCATCATTGTAACCATCGCCATTTGGAGTAAATACATTTGGAATTGCAATAAAAGAAGTATCCACTTCAATATATTCCTTCATATAAGTAGTATCGGCACAAATTGATGTATCAGCCAAATGTCTTGCAACCAAACGAACCATATAAGTTCCTGACTTTTCGTAAGTATAAACCGGGGCATCATCGTAGGCTACTAGCATTACACTGTCAACAGGTTCTGTTGCTCCCTCCGATTCTCTTCTAATTTCATTCAAATCACGATAAAAAAACCATTCGTAATAACCGGAAGTCCCGTTTTCCGAAGTATTGGAAAAAGTAACTGTAAGAGGCGCTTCTCCTTTCATCGGGTCGGCAATAAAACTTGCTTTAGTTACTGGTGATTCGTAAACAACCGTTGTCTGAACAACGCATGCATATTTATCGAAAACACGAAGAATGTAATTTGTATTTTTTGTTGGTGGATCAAAAACTGTCTTATTTAACGATGTCGAAATTTGATTGCCATCTTCCAGCCACTCAACCTGTACATCTTTATTCACCGGAACAGGAACATTACTGCTCAAATCGTAATACGTAAGTACGGAAGAGCTTATTGCACCGTTTAATTTAAAATTATCGCAATTTGATTCCGACACTTCTCCCTCTGCAATCATCCAGTTATTGAATACCCAGGCGCGGTCGGTCTCCGATGTTGCACCCAGTGTTATGGTTACCCGGTAACAACCGTCGGCCAGATTTGTAATTTGAGAGGTAGCTGCATCAGAACTTTCCTGAAAATAAGTCTCGAAAGAAGTTGTTGTTTCGTTGTATTTTTCCCACAGCCATGTTTTGGTGCCCGGCAATCCTGAACTTGCTGTTAAAGTACCAACATTGCTTAACGAATCGTTACTGCAAAAAATAAAAATATCATCCGTTTCCGGAAAATCAGGGTATTGCGTTACGTCGGTGGCATCAGCTCCGGGAGAAGTTATTTGTGCCTGGAGCGAGAAAGTTGACAAAATCAAAATAAAACCAATAAAAAGACTTCGCTTCATAAACTATTGCTCTTTGAGATACAATATTAACGTATAAATTTCATTTAATTGCGTGTTGCCGGTAAAAATAGTGAACTACAGCCGAAATACAGAATGCCTGGGTAATTTGTTAATAAAACACCATCGTTTCGGGAAAAGTTTCACCTTACATCATTAATTTTGCAGGCGCAACAAGTTGGTTCGTTAGTTGTTGTTTACTGCGATTGAATGGAGAATGTTTTACCGAAATCCACACAACATTACTATAAAAATTAAAACATTTTTATCAATCGGAATTTAAAGACTATTCTATTTTCATTAAGTAGAAATATTATGATGTTTTTTTAAAAAGTTCAAGGCAAAGTTAACGCGAATAGCACCAGCTGTTTAAGGAAATTTCAACGCCGAAATTAAAAAAAAGACGAATAATAGAATAATTG
>DASQBW010000508.1:0-3160 GCA_035635015.1 Draconibacterium sp.
ATAATCGATCCGGCCAATAATAGAAAAATACTTCCGATATGTTTTATTTTGCTTTTCAAAGAATTGACTATTTTCTCATCAATGATTAGCAAAAATAGAAAAAAGTTGCTAATTGTCTTGTTGCTTTTTATGTGACAAGAAATATTTCTCACCAAAATAAATTATTAGCATTACTCCAAACGAAATCAAAACGATTATTGTGTCTTGTTTTATTTTTGTCCAGAGAAAGCCCAACAAAACAATTGTATCAAGCACTATCGCGCTAATAACAACTGTAGGATTGAAATCTATTTTAGCACGCAGTTTCTTATACAGGCCGTAATGTATTCCAATATCCATAATCAGGTAGAAAATTGCTCCCATTGATGCTATTCGCGAGAGGTCGAAGAGAATGGTTAAAACTATTGCAATTGCAGCAACATAAACCAACATGTGTTTTTGAATTCGGTCGGACATTCCTAAATGACTGTGTGGAATCAGTTTCATTTTTGTGAGCATGGCCGTCATTCTTGATACAGCAAAAATATTGGCAATTATTCCTGAGACTGTTGCAATAATCGCAATAACAACTGTAATGATAACCCCATATTGCCCAAAAACAGGCCTTGCAGCTTCTGCTAAAGAATAGTCGCGGGCTTTGATTATTTCATCAATGGATAGTGACGAATTTACAGATACTGCTATTCCGAAGTACAATACCAAACAAATGGAAATAGCGATAATTATAGCTCTTCCAATATTTTTGTGAGGTTTATTTATCTCATCGCCACTATTGGTTATGGTTGTAAAACCTTTGTAAGCCAAAATAGTTAGAGCCAGGGCACCAATAAAATTAAAGGCCGGCTTTTCAGGCAGAGAAGTCGGAAGTGCTTCCTGAAATGTAAAATTAGATGCCCACAAGCCCGCAACGGCCAATAATGCAAGTCCTGCAACTTTTAAAACAGCCATTGCAATCGATGAGCGTTCGATTAGTTTGTTCCCGTAAATATTGACAGTAAAAGCCAGTAGTATAAGACCAACACCCAGTGTTGGAATCCAAAAGTCTTTGTTCTCTACCTGGAATAATTGCAGTGTGTAGATACCGAAAGTTCGTGCAACCAGACTCTCATTTATTAACATTGAGAATGCCATTAACAATGCGGCAAAGGCAGCAAATGTACTTTTGCCGTGTTCTTTAACCAGGTACATTCCAATGCCACCAGCTGAGGGAAATGCGTTAGATAATTTTATGTAGGAATAAGCACTGAATCCTGAGATAATGGCGCCGACAACAAATGCAATTGGGAATAATCTCCCGGAAAGCTCTGCTACCTGTCCCAGTAAGGCAAAGATCCCTGTACCAATCATTACTCCGGTACCCATAGATATGGCGCCAATTAACGAGAGACTGTCCTTTTTATAGTCTTCGCTCATTTACAGGCTTCTTATAACATGTGTTAGTTTGTCTTTTATTTTATGGGCAATAGGTTCTATTGCCGCATTATTTACAGCCATCATCGAGGCAACCGGATCGATAGCAGAAATATTGATTTTATTGGAATGTGATGACTCTTGCACCACAACATTACAGGGAAGCATTAACCCAATATGGTCTTCCACTTTAAGTGCTTCAAAAGCATTTGGCGGATTGCACGCGCCAAGTATTTTATACTGTTTAAAATCTACATCCAGCTTTTCTTTTAGTTTTTCGTGGATGTCAATTTCTGATAATACTCCAAATCCTTCTTTTGCAAGTTCTTCTTTTACTTTTTCTAAGGCTGAATCAAAGTCCGTTTCGATGGTTGTTTCAATATAATACTTCATAATAATAAATCTAAAAGTTTGGCTTTCTATAGCTATAAAACTATGCCAGTTTTATCAGGTTGCGGTAGTTCAATGGTTACGAGGGAGATCAATAATAGTTGACATTTGGTTGTAGAATTTTTACTACAAGTTGTGAATTAAGACCACAAAAAAAGGGTTTCAAAAACGAATGAAACCCTCTCTTTTCAGTTCAATCTAAAATTAATGCATAGGTCCCTCGTTTCCTTCATCGGTTTTGGCTTCTGCAGTACGGTCGTATTTGCAGCAGCTTGGAAGTGCATCGTAAACTTCATCCTTTGCTTTGTGCATATCGGTATCGTGCCCAACTTCTGCAACTGCCATGTGTACTTTATGGATGTCGGTTTTCGCATCGTCGAAAGATACCTCAAGCATTTTGGTGTCTTTATCCCAATCTGCTTTTGAAACACCATCTACTGCGTTAACTGCTTTCTCAATGCGGGTTTCGCACATACTACAGTTTCCGTAAACTTTAATTTTTTCCGTTTTATCTCCTGCAAAAACGGTAAATGCGCCCATTACAAAAAGGGCTAATAAACTTAAAACTTTTGTCTTCATCTTGTTAAATTTTAATGGTTAATAACTTGAATTTCATTTTATGGTGTCACGGGTTTCCCCGCAACTCAGCATCATATCTCCGAAATATGGATTTCGGATCTCCTTTGTCTCGCTTAGCCAGAAAGCTCCCTGGTCGTTGTTGGCCATGGGGCAGAATTGGTAGTAAGCAGTTTCGTTATCGAGCCCAAACATTTTAAGACTCTTGTAGAATGCCTGGTTAAAAGTGGCGTATTCCAGTCGTTGTTTTTCAAGGTCGTTGCCGTTGCCAATGGTTTCCAAAGTCGGTTTCAGAACGTTTAACTGATCCATCCAGTCAAGGTGTGTATCGCCTTTCAGCAGTTCCATTTCCACATTGCTTAGTGCCTGCATTGTATTTTTTGCTTCAGCACTTACTTTGGGTGCATCCGATTCAATAAACGCCTCATTCATCTTAATGTAAGCTTTATAAAATGCAGTGAGCTGTGTTACAAATTTAGGGTCTACTTCCACGGCTTCAACAGGTGTGCTTTGTGCTTCATTGCTCATGTCCATTACTCTATTGTTATGGCCCGTTGGTGCGGCGCCTCCTTCAGGGCTCATCATGCTCGGTTTACCGGCAAGCTGCGCTGCTGCGTCAATACTAAATGTCCCGTTAACAGCAATTTCTTCGCCTGCTTCAACCCCGTTTTCAATCACGTAACTTTCTCCAAGTGCAGGGCCCAAATCCACTTCGCGCATATTAAAAAATACTCCCTGATCAGTTTCCGATTTTACATACACTACCGAACGTTCTCCCGTCCAC
>DASQBW010000509.1:0-2629 GCA_035635015.1 Draconibacterium sp.
GCAGGATTTCCGGTTTACCGTGGAAAAGGAGCGCAATTGCAGCGCGCACTTATCAATTTCTTTTTAGCCGAAGCTTCAAAAGCGGGTTACGAAGAAATTCAACCACCACTGGCTGTTAACGAAGCATCGGGTTTTGGAACCGGTCAGCTGCCTGATAAAGAAGGCCAGATGTACCACATTACCGAGGACAATTTATACTTGATTCCAACAGCAGAAGTTCCGGTTACCAATATTTACCGCGATGTAATTTTGGATGCCAAAGACCTGCCTTATAAGAATACCGCTTACAGTGCCTGTTTCCGCCGCGAAGCCGGTTCGTACGGTAAAGATGTTCGTGGTCTGAACCGCCTGCACCAGTTTGATAAAGTGGAGATTGTACAAATTGCACATCCCGATAAATCATACGAAATTCTGGATGGAATGGTCGCACACGTTGAAGGTTTGGTGGCCAAATTGGGGTTACCTTACCGCGTACTTCGTTTGTGTGGCGGCGATATCAGTTTTACATCGGCATTAACTTTCGATTTTGAAGTGTTCTCTGCAGCACAGGAAAAATGGCTGGAAGTAAGTTCGGTTTCTAACTTCGAATCGTTCCAGGCTAACCGTCTGAAATTACGTTTCCGCGAAGAAGGTGTGAAAAAGCCACAAATTGCCCACACGCTTAACGGAAGTGCACTGGCACTGCCACGTATTGTTGCGGCATTGCTCGAAAACAACCAAACACCTGAAGGCATTAAAATTCCTGAAGTGCTGGTTCCGTTTACTGGTTTTGATATTATCAGCTAAAATTGACTACTATTCAGCAGGTGACTATTCTCGCAGATTTATAGTCACCTGCTGAATTCCAGATAAACAAAAAGCCCGGAAGCAAAAAACTTCCGGGCTTTTTTATTTAATTTTTTCAATCTCTTATTTTACTTCTCCATTTTTGATCAACCACTCAGCAATCTGAACGGCGTTAAGCGCCGCTCCTTTTTTAATCTGATCACCAACACACCAGAAAGTAATGCTGTTCGGATCAGTAACATCCTGGCGGATACGACCAACATAAACATCGTCTTTACCCGAAACAAACAAGGGCATTGGATACTCGTTTTTCGCCGGATTGTCGATCACTGTCAAACCTTCAAATGCTTCAAAAGCTTTTGTTACAGCTTCTGCAGTCAACGTTTTTTCAGTCTCCACCCAAATGGCTTCAGAGTGTGCACGAGCTACAGGAATACGCACACAAGTTGCGCTCACCTCGGCATCGGTATGCATAATCTTTTTGGTCTCCCAGTTCATTTTCATCTCTTCCTTGGTGTAATCATTATCAAGGAAAACATCAATGTGCGGGATAATATTCATAGCCAGCTGATGTGAAAATTTCTCTACTTTCACCGGCTTACCTTCTGCTATATCTTTCACCTGATCTTCCAACTCGGCAATTCCTTGTGCGCCGGCACCACTTGCTGCCTGGTAAGTAGCCACGCGAACACGTTTTATCTTCGACAAATCTTCGATTGGTTTCAGCGCAACTACCATCTGAATGGTAGAACAATTAGGGTTGGCAATAATATTGCGCGGACGGTTTTTCGCGTCCTCAGGATTCACCTCAGGAACCACCAGCGGCACGTCGTCAACGTAGCGGAATGCGCTTGAGTTGTCGATCATAATTGCACCGTGTTTAGTGATGGTTTCAGCATATTCTTTCGAAACACCTGCACCGGCAGATGTTAACGCGATATCAATATCCTTAAAATCGTCGCCGTGTTTGAGCTCTTTAACTGTAAGCTGTTTACCCTTAAATTCGTAAGTTTTGCCGGCACTTCTTGCCGATCCAAATAGCACCAACTCATCCATCGGGAAATCTCTTTCAGCAAGCACTTTCAGGAACTCCTGTCCAACAGCACCGCTCACTCCAACAATTGCAACTTTCATGTTTCTTCGATTTTTTAAAAATTTAAAGTCTTTTTCTGTCTAAATGTGCCTCAAAGTTAGTATTTTGCTTCTAATTGTAAATGCTATGAAACCCAATCTTCTAAAATTATTAACATACTCTTTCATCCTGTTTTTCAACCCGGTAAATGCACAGGAGATCTGGCACGAAAGTTTCTCAATTCCAGACAAAGGCGTTTGGGGAAATAGCGTTGAAACAGGCATAAGCTCTGACTTCTCAGGAATCACAAAATGGACACTCGATTACAGCCAGGTAACACTCGAAAATGAAGATGATTATGCCAAAACAGTTACAACTTCGGGCGGGCGTTTTGAGTGTCGCGATACTAACGGCGAAGTAATTTGGCGATCGGAAAGCATCGACATTTCAACTTATAAGAATATTTCCATTCAGTTGAATGCCAACGAAACCGGAAGCAGTACCAACGAAGAACAGAAGTACCTAGCAGCATTTTTTATTCTTGATCAGGGAGAAGAAAAATCATTTGAAAGCAGCGGCGATAATCGCGGAAACTGGGGACAGGCTGTTGCTGAACAAACGGGGATCGTCGGAACTCAGTTGCAAATAGTGGTTTATATGAACAATCATTATTCATCGAACAAAGTAATTCTGGATGAAGTGATTGTTTCGGGTGAAGAAAAAAGTCCGGTTATCATTAATCCCGGAGATATTATTTTAAATGAGGTGCTT
>DASQBW010000510.1:0-2342 GCA_035635015.1 Draconibacterium sp.
GTATACAACAAAGCGGAGTTGATGGAGTAATGATCGGGCGCGGCATTTTCCAAAATCCATGGTTTTTTAATCCTGCAAAAGATGAAATTTCGATGGAGGACCGGATTTCCAAACTGCTGGAACATACCCGGCTTTTTGAACAGACATGGAGTCCTGATAAAAATTTCAATATCCTGAAACGTTTTTACAAAATTTACCTGAACTCGTTTCCGGGTGCGGCCAAAATGCGGGCTGACCTGATGGAAGTGAAAAATTACGACGAAGTTTATCGATATTTTAAGTAAACAACTCTTGTGCTTAATATTCAGTTGTTTACCAAAAATAGCATCAGCATTTGCAATAAAGTTTTCGATAATTATTTCAGCAATCCTGTAATAAACATGCCCTAAACAATACCATTAGGTAAAACAAAAATATACGAATGAAATACCTGATTTTTCTTCCTGTAATCCTTGTACTTTTTTCATGTCGATCAAACAAAACTGAAATTTACCAGTGGCGAGGTGAAGACCGTAAAGGTATTTTTAACGAGCAGAACCTGTTAAAAGAATGGCCGGAGGACGGACCTGCCGAAATTTGGTTTGTTGAAGGAATTGGAGATGGATACGGATCGCCAACTTTAACAGATAACGAGATTTTTGTAACCGGCGCGGTCGACAGCACTGCAACAATGTTTAATATTGATTTAAATGGTCAGATAAAATGGAAAATGCCCTTTGGAATAGAATGGGTGGAAAGTTATCCGGGATCGCGCTCGCAGCCAACTGTTGTTGATGATTTAATTTATGTCGGATCAGGAATGGGAAACCTGTATTGCCTGAGTCGTTCAACTGGAGCGCTTGTTTGGGAAAAAGATTTTGTAAAAGATTTTAATGGCGTTTATCCACGTTTTGGACACTCGGAAGCACCGGTTATTGATGCCGAGAAAGTATTTTGGACACCCGGAGGAAAAGAGCATAATGTGGTTGCATTAAATCGTTTTACCGGCGAATTAATATGGAGTAACAAAGGGCACAGCGAAAGATCGGGTTATAATCCGGGAACGTTGATAAAACTCCCTTCGCGTAATATATTTGTTACATTTTCGGCTTATAATCTGATGGGCTTTGATATTGAAACCGGTGAATTACTCTGGACACATGCACAAGATAATGTTGCTTTTGAGGAACGAGAGCCCGGAATGGGAGATACCCACAGCAACAGCGTGATTTTTGATAAAGGTTACATTTATTACGCAGCCGGCGATGGAAATTGCGGAGTGAAACTTCAACTCTCGGATGACGGAACTAAAATTACAGAAGAATGGCGCAATATAGGATTTGATAGTTATATGGGTGGTATAGTAAAAATTGATGATTACTTATACGGCAGCGCAACATCAAACAAATATTTTAAAAGCATTGATGCAACAAGTGGAGTTGTAACCGACTCGCTGAGATTAGGGTGGGGAGCTGTTATTGCAGCCGACAATATGCTTTATTACTATGGACAAAACGGCACCTTGTCATTGATTGAATTGGATGAAGCAGGAAAAATGAACCAAGTCAGCGATTTTAAGATAAAACGAGGAGCAAACGAACACTTCGCACATCCCGTAATTAAAAATGGAACTTTATACCAGCGACACGGCCAGGTGCTAATGGCATTTGATGTAAAACAAGAACGCTAAAGCCCGATATATTTCAGGAACTCTTCGCGAACGCTTTTGTCTTTGAATTTACCGGAATACTCAGCAGTAACGGTACTGCTGCTTTCATCCTGAATTCCGCGCGATGATACACACATGTGTTTGGCATCGATGATAACGGCCACATCGTTGGTATTGAGGATGCTTTTTAGTTCGTTGGCAATTTGAACGGTGAGTCGCTCCTGTACCTGCGGACGACGTGCAAAATAGTCGACAATCCGGTTTATTTTACTCAAGCCTATCACTTCGCCTGAAGATATATATGCAACATGCGCTTTTCCTACGATTGGCAGAAAATGATGTTCGCAGGTGGAATTCATATTAATGTTTTTCTCCACCAACATCTCGCCATACTTAAATTTATTTTCGAAAACGGAGATTTTTGGTTTATTGGCTGGATTTAATCCACTAAAAATTTCCTTGATAAACATTTTGGCTACCCGGTGGGGAGTTCCTCTCAAACTGTCATCATTCAAGTCGAGTCCCATAACTTGCATTATTTCCCTGAACTTGTCCTCAATAAGTGCCATTTTTTTATCATCACTTAATAAAAAAGCATCATCGCGCATGGGCGTATCAATGGAGGTGCCTATATGGTTATCTCCAATTGTATCGTGATTATATCCGTTTTTTCTTTTGCCGTTTTGCTTTATGT
>DASQBW010000511.1:0-2473 GCA_035635015.1 Draconibacterium sp.
AACATGACGCATGAGTTGAAAACCCCAATTTCAACGAT
The DNA here is from genome assembly GCA_035635015.1 of Draconibacterium sp. Taxonomy (GTDB): domain Bacteria; phylum Bacteroidota; class Bacteroidia; order Bacteroidales; family Prolixibacteraceae; genus Draconibacterium. The sequence continues at coordinate 39 of DASQBW010000511.1, forward strand.
CTCGTTAGCCAGTCAAATGTTGCAGGATGGAAGTGTAACAAATACTCCGTCGATAATTGAGCATGTGTCAAATGTAATTAATCAGGAAAGTAAGCGTTTGAGTTTTCAAGTAGAGAAAGTCCTTCAGATGGCTGTTTTTAACGAGGGGCGTTTAAAATTGAAGTTGCGCGAATTTGATGTGAACAAGATGGTCCGGACGGTAACGTCCAACTTCGAATTACGTGTTAACAATAAAAACGGGACACTTCATACGGAAATAATGGCAGATCAGGCGCTTATTAAAGGCGACGAAGTGCATATTACAAATGTTATCTTTAACTTGCTCGATAATGCGATGAAATACAGCGGCGAAATTCCTGAGATTTGGGTCAGGACTGAAAATCGCAAAGATAAGATTATGATCTCAGTGAAAGATAATGGTATAGGAATTGCTAAAGAACATCAGTCCCAGATTTTTGACCGTTTTTACCGCGTACCAACCGGAAATGTGCATGATGTAAAAGGATTTGGACTTGGATTAAGTTATGTGAAAAAAATTGTGGACCTTCACAATGGTACAATTAACGTTGAAAGTGCTTTGAATAAAGGAACAACATTTAAAATTTATTTCCCACAAATAATTAATTAACCATGGAACAAAAAACAAAATTATTACTGGCAGAAGACGACGAGAATTTAGGCTTATTATTAAAAGAATATTTAGTTGCAAAAGGATATGAAGCCGAGCTTTATCCTGATGGTGAAGCTGCTTACAAAGGTTTTATGAAAGAGCATTTTGATATTTGTATTTTAGACATTATGATGCCAAAGAAAGATGGATTTACGTTGGCTAAAGACATTCGCATTATTAACGCTGATATTCCTGTTATCTTCCTGACGGCAAAAAATATGAAAGACGATGTGCTTGAAGGTTTTAAACTGGGTGCAGACGATTACATTACAAAACCCTTCAGTATGGAAGAATTAATAATGCGAATTGAGGCAATCTTACGTCGTACTTCTCAGGAAGGACAGTCTAATGCCCAGCAGGTATTTACCTTAGGGAAATTTACCTTCGATACGAGAAAACAAACACTTAGCGATGGCGATGATGTGGTTAAATTAACTACAAAAGAATCTGATCTTTTAAAACTGCTCTGCCAGAATGCGAATAAGGTGTTAGAAAGAAACTATGCATTAAAATCGATTTGGATCGACGATAATTATTTTAACGCACGTAGTATGGATGTTTACATTACCAAACTGCGGAAGCATTTAAAAGATGAACCAACAGTTGAGATTATCAACGTACACGGCAAAGGGTATAAACTAATTGTATGATGCAATCCATAATAAAAGAAAAGCCTGATAATTATTTATCAGGCTTTTTTATGATTTAGAATTTGTTTTAATCGAGTTTTAATACAGCTAGGAAAGCTTTTTGCGGCACCTCAACATTTCCCACCTGTTTCATCCGCTTTTTACCCTTTTTCTGTTTCTCCAGCAGTTTTCGTTTACGGGTAATGTCGCCTCCGTAACATTTTGCAGTAACATCTTTTCGAACAGCCTTAACCGTTTCGCGGGCAATAATTTTTGCTCCAATAGCAGCCTGTATGGCAATATCGAATTGTTGTCTCGGAATTAATTCTTTTAGCTTCTCACACATGCGGCGGCCGAAAGCATAAGCATTGTCGAAATGAATTAAAGTTGATAATGCATCCACCATTTCGCCATTCAATAATATATCTAAACGAACCAGTTTGGCTGGTTTATAGCCACTCATATGATAGTCGAACGAAGCATATCCTTTCGAGATACTTTTCAGTTTATCGTAAAAGTCGAAAACGATTTCTCCCAACGGAAGATTGAAAACGAGTTCTGCCCTTTCTGCTGTCAGATAATTTTGACTGATCAGTTCACCACGTTTATCGAGGCATAAAGTCATTACCGGTCCTATAAACTCTGATGCTGTAATAATATTAGCTCGGATGTATGGTTCCTCAATCTCGTCAACTGTAGTAGAAGCCGGCATTCCCGATGGGTTGTAAACTGTTAATTCGCTACCGTCGGTAAGATGTGCTTTGTACGAAACGTTGGGAACAGTTGTGATAACGTTCATATCGAACTCGCGCTCAAGGCGTTCCTGGATAATTTCCATGTGCAAAAGCCCCAGGAAACCGCAACGGAATCCGAAACCCAATGCAGCCGATGATTCCGGCTCAAAAGTTAAGGACGCATCGTTTAATTGCAATTTATCCATCGCTGCCCGCAGATCTTCGTAATCATCAGCATCAATGGGATAAATCCCTGCAAAAACCATTGGTTTTACTTCTTCAAATCCCTCGATTGCCATTTCGCACGGATTTTCAACATGGGTAATCGTATCACCTACTTTTACCTCCTTCGCTGTTTTAATGCCCGAAATAATGTATCCAACATCGCCCGGCCCTAACACA
>DASQBW010000512.1:0-5861 GCA_035635015.1 Draconibacterium sp.
AAATTGAAATCGGGGGGGTGTTTTACTGCCCACAATACAGCAACACGAATAAATGGTATTGGTGAATTTCTGAATTATGTTGAAATCCTCGATAATTATGAAACTGTAATCGACCCAGACAGTCGTTCAGGAATTTCAAAAAGTTTTAAAAAATAAAATTTCTTAAGTGCCTGAATTGCCCAAAAAACTTGAGCGCCGCCTTGGATTATTTCCCGTTACAAACATTGTTATTGCAAATATTATTGGAGCGGGAATTTTTACGACTACCGGATATTTGATGGGATTATTGAACGATCCGTCGGTGATGCTGATTTTATGGGGAGTGGGAGGTTTGGTCGCATTTTGTGGTGCGATATCATTTGGAGAGCTGGGTGCTACTTTTCCCGAAGCAGGTGGTGAATATGTTTTTATTTCGAAAATTTATACGCCTTTACTCGGATTTCTGAGCGGTTGGTTATCGCTTATCGTTGGATTTTCGGCACCAATTGCAGCTTCGGCCATAGGGTTTTCGAAATATTTCACATGGGCTTTCCCTGAACTGCAAAATTGGTTACAGATAAACAACAGTTTAAGCCCTGAAAGTTTTAGTCGGTGTCTTGCTGTTTTGGTTATTCTTGTTTTTAGCATAATTCATTCAAGAGGAATAGTGCTTGGCACCAAAGTACAGAACGGCCTAACGGTGTTAAAGATATTATTGGTTGTGGGGCTAATTTTTGCAGGACTACTTTTTGGTTCCGGAGATATAGATCATTTGCGTGCCCCCCGTCCTTATAGTTTTAGTTTTAATGGATGGAAGGCAGTGGCCCTGTCATTGATGTACATAATGTTTGCGTATAGCGGATGGAACTCTGCAACCTACATTGGTTCAGAGATAAAAGAACCAGGGAAAACAATACCCCGGTCTTTATTGATTTCGGTGGTGGTAGTTACTGTTTTATATATTTTGCTGAACCTGTTTTTTGTATATGCCATACCTGCCTCGCAGATGCAGAATGAACCAGAAATTGGAGGATTAGCAGCAGGATTGGCATTTGGATCAATGGCAGAAACCGTAATCTCATTGTTGATATCATTTGCACTTTTTTCTTCGTTGAGTGCATTTATAATACTTGGCCCACGGGTTTATTATAAAATGGCCCGCGATGGATTCTTTTTCCGATCGATTGCCCGGATTAGCAATAAACGTAAGGTGCCGGTTAATGCAATATTATTGCAGGCGGCAATTGCGATATTGCTTGTTATGTCCGGTACTTTCGAGCAGATTCTGACTTATATGGGATTTTCACTGGCCATATTCCCGATAATTGCCGTTGTCGGAAATATAAAATTACGCCGAAAACAAAAAGTACCTGTCCGCCTACCAGGATATCCTTATGTACAAGTAATTTTTATTGTAATAAATATTGGAATGCTAGTTTTAGCATATTTCGAGCGCCCGGTTGAATCAACCATTGCAGTGCTAACAGCATTGTCTGGTATCCCTGTTTTTTACTGGTTTAAGGCAGTGAAGACTAAGCATCACGAATTGTAGTAAGCATACTTTCTATCTCAGCTTTTGTCTTATCCTGCAAGGATTTGTAATTCGTATCTGAAATGGGGTTCCCATAACGAACTGAAACATAAGTAAGCGGTTTGCCCATTTGTCGGAAAAAATGGCTAATAAATGTATCGTCATCTATCCAGGCATCATTTATATCTTTATAGTCGATGGCCATTGGTACAATCGGCATATTTTCTTCGGCTGCAATTTTAAAACTACCGTTTTTGAACTTTTTTGTTAAAGGTCCTTTACAGGTTGTTCCTTCTGGAAATAAAATTACCGGCATTCCTTTATCTACCGATTCCTTTATCTTCTTCATCGTTATCAAAAGACTTCTCTGATTTTTCCTGTCAACAAGAATGGAGTTGGTAACACGCGCACCCAAAGCCACAAAAGGCCATTTTGCTATTTCCGCTTTCCCAACCATGGCAGCGGGCGTTATTGCAGCCACAATAAAAATATCGAGATAACTCCGGTGATTCGACATCAGTATAAAAGATTCAGATTCCAGGCGTTCATTCCGATCGATTCTGATGCCACAAACAAAAATAATTGTTCGCCCCCATGTTCCAACTACCCACTGCTGTAATTCACGACTAAAGCCTTTTGTTTTTAACCACAGCCAGCCAATTATTGTTACGTAGGCGCTTATTAAAACCACCATAAGGAGTCGGATTAGCGCAAGGGGTGAGAACAGTACAACACGAACGACTTTCATTAAATTATTATTTTATTGTAGAGATTTCCGTCTTTCAGGAAATTGTATGCTGAATACAAATATGCTAAAAGATTCGATAAAGGTTTTATTGGTAATTGAGGAAATCAACGAGTTGGAGGGTAGGGAATTTGAAAATAATTGTTTGGGAGAGGTTTCTAGTGTCTGGTTTTCCTGGTATGGAGATCCTTACTTTTATGAAAATTGAGCTTGATGTAATTTTTTTAACTTTGAAAAAACATTATCAAGAGAAGATGGAGCGTATAATTCAGCAAATAAAAGTATTTGGAAACGACTTTCCTGCAAACTATTCAATTCCAAAAAGAACATTGGGAAAAACCGGCGAAAAACTTTCAATTATTGGTTTTGGGGGTATAATGTTAAATGACAATCCTCAGGATTTTGCCAACGTCTTGGTTGCAAAAGCGTATGAGCTGGGTGTGAATTATTTCGATGTAGCGCCAAAATACGGGAATGCAGAAGATCGTCTTGGACCAGCGTTAAAACCTTACCGGAAAAATTGTTTTCTGGCGTGTAAAACCCGAAATCGGGATGCCGCAGGGGCACAAGCAGACCTGGAAAATTCCCTCCGGAAATTGCAAACCGATTATTTCGACTTATATCAGTTACATGAACTTACCACAGACGAGGAAGTGGAGCAGGTTTTTAGCAAAGGAGGGGCGCTTGAAACTTTAATTAACGCAAAAAAGGAAGGTAAAATAAAGAATATCGGATTCTCTGCACATTCGGTAAAAGCTGCCTTGTTTGCTTTAAAGAATTTTGCGTTTGATTCCATTTTATTCCCAATTAATTTCGCCTGCTGGAACGGCGGAGATTTTGGGCCACAGGTTTATGCCGAGGCGGAGAAACAGGGGATAGGAATACTGGCCTTAAAATCGATGGCATTAACTACATTGCATGAAACGCAGGATTTAATTTTTAAGAATTGCTGGTATAAACCTATCGATGATGAAGCGGTGATGAAACTGGCACTTCGGTATACACTGTCGAAAAAAGTAACAGCAGCTATTCCGCCCGGCGAATACACACTGTTATTAAAGGCGCTCGAATTTATGACTGATTTTAATCCTATCTCTCAGGAAGAAACCGCCCAATTGTTAGCATTCGCAAAAACTGTTAAACCAGTGTTTATGCACGGCTAAACACCTGATGAACTTCGCCAACGCAGTTCTTTCAATGCCAATAAAAAAAGAAACGAATTCAGCAGCTTAATGTGTTTTTAGTTTCATCCTTAAAATTTGATGATTGGCAGTCATGTAAACGTAAGAGTAGTCTTCGTTAAAAACACAATTCGATGTTCTGTCGCCGGTATAAATTGTACCAAGATGTTCCCCGTCTTCGGTGATAATCCATATTCCACCAGGACCAGAGGCAAACAACCAACCTGATTTGTGTATAGCCATTCCATCCGGATTTCCCGGCATTTTGCCCATGGCATCCGAAGCGTCGCAAAATATCTTTCCATTTTTAATTTGGTGGTCGGGTGTTACATCGTACACCATCCAAACCGGATTTTCAATATCCGACACGGCGATATACATCTTTTTTTCATCGGGAGATAAGCCAATACCATTCGGCAGAGGAATGTCTTTGGTCAGCAAAATTGTATTCCCGTTATTGTCAACTTTATATACGCCCTGGTAGTTCATTTCTTTTGCAGAATCATCAAAAAGGTGTTCGAGACCATATGGAGGATCGGTAAAAAAGAAATCACCATTTTTGGCAAAAACACCGTCATTCGGGCTGTTCAGTTTTTTCCCGTTGTAACTGTTGCTAAGAATAGTAAAATCTGCTTTCGGGTGCGCCAAATCAGCATCCATTTTTGCAACACTGCGGTCTCCGTGCTGACAAAGAATTAGCTCGTTATCAGGGCTTAAAATTAATCCGTTCGATCCTATTTCTCCTCCCCGTTTTTTACTATCGGTATATCCCGAAGGGGTAAGGTAAAGTTTAATACCGTCCTTTTCAGTCCATTCAAAAATTTTGTTTTCAGGGATATCGGAAAATAACAGTTTGTTTTCGGTTGGCAACCAGCAGGGGCCTTCTATCCATGTGAATCCATCTCCCAGAATTTCAATTTTAGCATCCTCAGCAATAAGTTGATGAATGAGTGGATTGTTGACAATAATTTTACCCTCAGGTTTTATTTTTTGTGCAAATCCTGCAAGTAATATTGTTTGCAAGAACAGTAAAACAGTCATTTTTTTCATTCCTAAAATTTTTGTTCGGAAGATACAAAAAATAGGAATGGTATTACAGCGCTTTAAATATGATTGATAGAAGAAAAGTCGCACGCATTTTTTGGAATACTACTGTTCCTGCACTTCATCTCTAAAGAAATTTAGAATAATTATTTTTGGTTGCCTTTACTTTGGATAAAATTAAAAAAGAGAATCGTTACGATTCTCTTTTTTAGTTCATTGCATTTCTTCGATGAGGTTCCTGGCGGAGTCGAACCGCCGTACACGGTTTTGCAGACCGCTGCCTAGCCACTCGGCCAAGGAACCTAGTACGTTTTCGGACTGCAAAAATATAAAATTTTGCAGTTCTCGCAACACAAAAAATAAAATCGTATTATTTTCTGCGCTTTTGCCAGTTGGCATTTACATGCAAGTTGCTGGCACCTAGCTGCCAACCGGTATCTGTTGATTTTGGATTATTCCCCTCATGCAGTTCACGCTTCTTTTCTATAGCACACGATTTACGGCATTTTCCTTCATTTAAATTATTCGAGCTGTAAAACATCGGTATATGGTTGAATTATTTTTCGAAAATACGAAAAAGAAGTTCGAATAATTTGATTTTTGTCATTATTGCACTGGGGATTAAATATTTAATAACATGGAATTGATTAGCTGCGAGCCGCGAGCTATTAGCTGCTAGTTTTTTCGATTAAAGCATTTTAGTATCATCGCATTGAAAATCTCAGTCCTCCCATCCTTCGAGTGTGCTTAAGATGACGTTTTGTAAATGGCCACTACAAATTATCGTTCTAAAGTAACGCTTACGCGTTCGATTTCGCCTCCCATTGGCGGGTTCATTTTCGAGATCTTTACGTGGGCTTTATCAATAGCAGGGAAGCGATTGTAAAGGGTATCTAAAATTCGTTTGCCAACGTTTTCCAACAAGGCCGATTTTGTCTGCATCACCTCTTTAACGGTTTCGTAAACAGCTTGGTAATTCAATGCATCATCTAAATTGTCGCTTTTGGCAGCAGCGTCGCAGTTTGTTTCCAGTCGCAAATACACCTCAAAGTGGTTCCCAACAATTTGTTCGGCCGCAAAATGCCCGTGATAGGCATAAAATTTCATTCCCTCTATTTCAATTACTCCCATTTCGATTAAAATTATCACAACAAAAGTAATAATTTGAACAGGTGTTAAGTGTTCTCACAAATCATTTTTTAATTTTGTAGCCGTATTCAATAGGGGATAACTCAAGAAAATGGCAGAAAAAAATACCAACACAAATGCAGAAGCGCCTAAAAAGGCCAACTTTATTCATGCACAAATCGATGCCGATTTAGCTGCAGGTAAAAATGATAAACGTGTACATACACGCTTTCCCCCCGAACCCAATGGTTAT
>DASQBW010000513.1:0-2332 GCA_035635015.1 Draconibacterium sp.
GAATAATCTTTTACCCACTCCATTGGTGAACCACCTAATGCTTTTGGAGGAGTGCTACGGAAATCTGACATAATCTGCTGAATTTCTTCGGCACCTGTTTTTCCTTTGCGAACCACATATTTCATTTTCTCGCGCGAGAAACCGTATTCCAGGTAAATATCCTGCAGCAATTCGTATAAGGTTTTGCCCTGATCGATTGCCCATGCTGTGATCTCTGCCATTAAAGCACATGCCGAAACAGCGTCTTTATCACGAACAAAATCAGAAGGCATAAATCCGAAACTTTCCTCGCCACCACCGATATATTTTTTCACACCTTCGTTATCGCGTATCACTTCTGCAATAAATTTAAAACCGGTATAAACATCAAAATATTCGATATTGTTTCGGCGGGCAACTTCGGCAATCATTTCGGTAGAAACAATCGTTTTAACCACAAATTCGTTGCCTTTCAATTTGCCGGCTTCTTTCATTTTTACAATGATGTAATAAAAGAAAAGCAGTGCCGTTTGATTACCGTTAATGATGATGTATTCGCCTTTTTCATTTTTCACGACAACTCCAATTCGGTCCGAATCGGGATCGGAAGCCATAACCACATCGGCATCAATTTCAGTTGCCTTTTTTATCGCCATTTCCATGGCTGCAGGTTCTTCCGGATTTGGAGAAACTACTGTTGGAAAATCGCCGCTAACCACATCCTGTTCCGGGATGTTGAATATATTGGTAAAACCAAATTCGCGTAAGGCAGCAGGAATTAATTTTACTCCCGTTCCGTGAATTGGCGTGTAAATAATCTTAATATCTTTGTGGCGCTCAACCACATCCGGCGAAATAGAAACTTTTTTTACCTCCGCAAGAAATTTGTTATCCATTTCTTCCCCAAGAATTTCAATCAGCTCATCCGGACCATCAAATTTGATGTCTTCCGGTTTAATTTTGGCAACTTCATCAACAATATTTACATCGTGCGGACCAACAATTTGAGAACCATCTTCCCAATAAGCTTTATAACCATTGTATTCCTTTGGATTGTGTGATGCAGTTAGAATGATTCCACTCTGGCATCCCAATTCACGAATAGCAAATGATAGTTCCGGAGTTGGACGTAAATCGTCGAATAAATGGGCCTTTATTCCGTTGGCGGCAAAAATCTTTGCACTGGTTTCAGAGAACAAACGACTGTTGTTCCGGCAATCGTGACCAATAGCCACTTTTATTTCATCAAGATCAGCAAAATTCTTTTTCAGATAATTACTTAATCCTTGTGTTGCAGCACCAACAGTATATATATTCATCCGGTTTGTTCCAACCCCCATAACGCCTCGAAGTCCGCCGGTTCCAAATTCCAGGCTACGGTAAAATGAATCAATAAGCTCCGATGGATCTTCTGCATCAAGCAGAGCTTGTACCCGGGCTCTTGTTTCTTCATCATAAGTGTCTGAAAGCCACTCCTTTGCTTTCGCTCTTACTTCCATCAATTCTTGATTTTCCATGGTTATTTTTCTTCTAAATATTTTATACAAGTTTTTAAACTATCGCGCCAATAAGGAACTTCCAGATGATAAGTATCCTTTATTTTCGCTTTATTCAACACACTGTATGCTGGTCGTTTTGCCGGTGTTGGGAAGTTCTCCGACAATACTGGCTTTACTTTACAATCCACTCCTGCAAGTTCGAAAATTGCCAAAGCAAAATCGTACCAGCTGGCCACTCCTTCGTTGGAGTAGTGATAAATATCTGGCACAAATTCTTCACTTTCGGCTACTTTTAAAATTACGGCTGCCAGGTCGGCTGCGTAAGTTGGCGAACCAACCTGATCGAATACCACGGCCAACTCTCCTTTTTCCTTGCCGAGGCGGAGCATTGTTTTTACAAAATTATTTCCGAATGTAGAATACAACCAGGCTGTTCTGATGATCACTGTTGCAGGATTTTCTGCCTGACAATTTCGCTCGCCATCAAGTTTTGTTTTTCCGTAGGCTCCGTTTGGGGCCACCACATCAGTCTCTTTGTAAGGCGAATGGGCATCGCCGGCAAAAACATAATCGGTTGAAACATGAATTAATCTTGCGCCATTTGCATTTGAATATTTTGCAAGAAGTTTTGGCGCCAGTGCATTTACTTTTTGCGCCGTTACAAAATCCGACTCGGCTTTATCAACAGCAGTGTAGGCAGCACAATTAATCACCAGATTAAATTTGTTATCTGCCAAATATTGTTTTACTGCCGCTTCGTTTGTTATGTCCAACGAATCAACATCGGTAAAATCAAACTCCCATCCGGGATAATTTTCACTTAGAACTTTTAGCTCGTTACCAAGTTGTCCGTA
>DASQBW010000514.1:0-2254 GCA_035635015.1 Draconibacterium sp.
CACCGGTCTTATCCCCTTTCTTCAGTGCTTCAATTAATGCTTCTGATATTTCCTGGGCAGCAGCTAAGGTTTGAACATATTGCGGAGCCAGCGGATTTATCCGGCAGCTTCTGGAAATATCATCAATGTTGATAACATGAAACTGGTGATTCTTTAGTCTTCCCTTTCTCTTTTGTAAGAGGTAATTGTAATAGGCTATTTTACCAAGGTCAGGGTATTTGAAATCATAAAGGCACATGGTAAAACCTTTTCGTATAAATTCCCTGATGGCCGGATTAATAATCCCAAAGCTTTTCCCGGAACCGGGTGTACCAATTACAAAAGTCCCTCTAAATGGATTGATGTTTATAAATCCGTTATGCACTTTCCCCTTGAAATAAAATACCATTGGGATATTCAAAGAGGTTGGGGTTTCCAGTTTGGTTTTGTCCTGCATAAAAGATTCTCCCTCGATGTTCCACTTATCTTTTCCGAGGCCTGACTTGACCATTTTAGAAACATTGTCAACAGCTGTATTGGTAATAATTGCACCAAAAAAGGAAAGGAAAATATAACCGGCACCATACCAGTTTGTATGAGGAAAGACTTGCTTAAGGCTTAAATCCCCGGCTCTGGGCAATAAAAAAGGACTGGTAAAAATTAATACCAGTCCTAAAGCCAGCGGAATAAAAATCTGAGTCTTAGGATTCAGTTCAATATTCTTCTTGGCTTTCGTCCCTATCCCCACAAGTAGAATTACGATAACCGTCAATAGCTTGGTATAAATTGGATTATCGAAAAGTGGTATCATCTTAAGCCTCTCAAACAATAGCATCAGTTGGTGCCAGATTGATTCAGTAAATAGCACGTTAAGGATCACATCTAACACGACAATACTATACAGAGCCATTTGCATAAAGCTGTATAGTTTTTGCAGTTCACGACTTTCTTCCATAACTCATTTTAAAGTGAAATCCGAAACCCAAATTCAGCAGACACACGCCAATGGTTGCGTGCCCAGAAGTAGTAGCCGCTGGTATTCGAAATGATCAAATCGCAACCAGGAGCAACGGATTGTAAAAACTCGATCCCTCCGAGGGCTGAAAGAATAAAATCATGGTTGTCTGTTCCGATGTGTGAACCAAGCCTGAACTTAAAAGTTGTATTCCGACTTCGTGCCAGTACGGGCTTATAGAACATTCCAACTAACAGATTGTCATAAGATTTCTGATCTGCCTTGTAGTAGGAAAAGGATAGCTCAGCAGAGTTGTGATACTTCGTATTTAAATCAACCCCAACGGTACCAATCCAGGCACTTTCGTACACGGGACCTGCTTTCAACATCAAATATGTGCATCCTTCCTGTGACCTTGCATTACTGAAAGCGGCGATTAATAAAATTAGTATGAATACTGTTTTTTTCATTGTCTGTACTTTGAGGATTTTACAAGGTATCAGCGTGAAGTAAATCACGGTAATCAATATTTAACTCAATGGTTCTGCCGGAGATTTGTTTTTCATCAAGTTTGATGGTGAAAACTTTGTTTCCCGGGAAAGTAAACTTCTGAAAAACGAAGACATTCCTGTAACGCTTTCTGAAATAGCTGTTGTTGTAAAGGGAAAAGACCGGCCGGACTTCCAGGTCCTGTACATTCGTTGCTTTGGTAACGCGTTTATCCCGGATGGTGAAACGAAACTGATCAACATCGTACTTAATCCTTGTACGGTTTCGAAATGAAACATCGATAAAAACGTAGTCCCCAACGGCATAAATATTATTTAAGGTCGCTTTCATACCTAAAGCTTTACTCATCACGTTATTAAATGCCGGTTTTCTGCCAATAACAATATCTCGTGAGATTTCTTTCATATCCCGAAATGTCATTGTTATCTCCGGGAATTCCAATGGACTCATATGTTTGGGGAGAATATCAATGCGAGTTGTGGTGGACGAAGAAAGATCATCCGGGGCATATTTCAGGTTGAACTGTGCAATATACGATTGTCCGATAATCGTAATTACCGTTTCACTAAGCTGGCTTGCAATTGAATCAGAAAGCACTTTAACGCGTAGCACATTGTCAACCGGAATATCTCCAACAATAGCATCAGTAGAAATGTCTGCAAATTGAATTGGTTCCGGTGAAATAAAATGAACTGAAACCCCAGTAGTTATTGAAATAACCGGCAAATCTTCTTTGGGTATATCCGTGGCATTGGCAAATAAGCAAATGAAGAAAAGTAAAATTGAAAAATATAGTGTTTTCATTATTTG
>DASQBW010000515.1:0-2493 GCA_035635015.1 Draconibacterium sp.
CATTGTACCATACTATCTGTGCCACTTTTGATGAAAGTGCAAAGCTTAAAAAAGATGTCTCAAAATCTCCGGGAAACAGTCAGCCGGATTTAAGTGAGCTGAAGCGAATGGCTAATGGCGATCCGGCCTTTGTAGAAGAAATGATTTGTATTTTTTTGGACTCAAGTCAGAGCAGCGTTCAATTGATTGACGAAAATCTAAAAACGAAAAATTATACGGCAATTGCCGAGTTAGCGCACAAACTTGCACCACCTTTAAAATACATGAATACAACAGGAGTATACAATACCGCAAAAGAATTGGAAAACCTTGCAAACGACGGAACTCAAACAGAAAAAATAAACCATTTTACTGTTCGACTCAAAACGGAACTTGAAACTCTAAACACACAACTAAAAAAGGTTCTGGAAGAAAACACCGATTAATTGTCATTTACTTTTTTTGAATCGAGGCATATTCAATACATTTGTTACAGCCAGAATAGCACAAGCGGTTAAATGGAAACAAAAGCACTTAAAATATTTGTAGTTGAAGACGATGAATGGTTTCGCCGTTTACTGGTGCATAACCTGTCGATGAATCCGGATTATGAAATAAAAGCTTACGGAACCGGAAAAGAGTGTCTGAACAACCTGCACGAACTTCCCGATGTTGTTACGCTCGATTACCGATTGCCCGATATGAAAGGCCTTGAAGTGTTAAAACAGATAAAGGCCACTAACGAAGACATTCAGGTTATTCTTATTTCGGAACAAGACGACATTGAGGTGGTTGTAGACCTGCTCAAACATGGCGCCTACGATTACATCGTAAAATCGAAAGACATACGTGAGCGCCTGTTGAATACCGTTAATAACATCAGTAAAGAATTCAGGCTTAAAAACGAAATCCGCTCGTTGAGGCAGGAGGTCAAGAAAAAATACAGCTACGAAAACACGATTGTTGGCAACAGTCCGGCTACGCAAAAAATTTATGACCTGATTGAAAAAGCCACCCGCACCAATGTTACCGTTTCAATAAGTGGCGAAACCGGCACCGGAAAAGAGTTGGTGGCCAAGGCCATTCACTACAATTCGGCACGCGCCAAACAACCTTTTGTGCCCGTAAACATGGCGGCCATACCAAATGAATTGATCGAAAGTGAACTTTTCGGACATGAAAAAGGAGCTTTTACAGGAGCCGCAGCACGACGAATTGGAAAATTTGAAGAGGCTCATTCCGGCACTTTGTTTCTCGACGAAATTGCAGAAATGGATATTTCGCTGCAAGCCAAGTTACTTCGTGTTTTACAGGAAAAAGAAGTTATACGTATAGGAAGTAACCGCCCCATCAAAATAGATTGCCGTATTATAATAGCAACCAATAAAAACCTGTTGGAAGAAGTTAAAAGTGCCCGTTTCAGGCAAGACCTTTATTACCGTTTTTATGGCCTTCCTATTGATTTGCCCCCCTTACGCGACCGGGGCAACGATGTAATTTTGCTGGCCAAAAGCTTTATTCACGAGTTTTGCAATGAGAATAAGTTAGCTCAAAAAACACTTACAACATCAGCGAGTAAAAAACTTCTGGCTTATCCTTTCCCTGGGAATGTCCGCGAATTAAAATCGGTTATCGAACTGGCCACCACCCTTGCCGATGAAAAGGAAATTACTGCCGAACATTTGCTGCTTGAGGATACCGGAAACATCGAAAGCCTGCTAACAGAAGAATTAACCTTACGCGAATACAACCTTCGTCTAGTAAAAAAAATGCTGGAACGTTACGATAACAAACCTAAAGTAGTAGCCAACAAACTGGATATTGGCGTGGCTACCATTTATCGTATGCTCAAAGAAGATCAATAATATCAATCGGGATTATCGTTTTGATAATTCTTCTATCATATTGATAGCATTCACAACTCCTCCTGCTTTTTCTATTCCTTCATTTTCAACCCATTATGGATTTTAAATTTTAATGGCACAACAATTGGCTATAAAGGCACAGATTATTCAAAATAATTAATGAGGAGGAAATAAGCATGAGTATCAATAGAAAAACACAAAATGCGATTAGCATTGGTTTAGTAGTAATAATAGTTATTGCTGCTTTGGTTGGAATTTCAACCTACACACAAAAGACTACCGAGATTGACGAACTTCAAACTCAAAATGCAGGAATAAACCAGGAATTGCAGGAACGCGACTCTATGGTGAATGAGTTGGTTGGTGCTTTTGATGAAATTGAACAGAACCTGAAATTTATTAAAGAAAAACGCCAGGTACTATCGGTTGAATCGCAAAAAGAAGGAAACTACGATAAAAAACAGGCGATTATCGAAGACATTACTTTGATGAATGAGATGTTGGAGAAAAGCAGTACACACATTGCAGAACTGGAGCAAAAACTTAAAAACTCCGGAATACAAATCAGCTCATTTAAAAATAAAATTGCAGCATTGAACCAAAGCATTGAAGAGCAGAATACTCAAATTGTTGCACTGCAACAGCAAAT
>DASQBW010000516.1:0-6741 GCA_035635015.1 Draconibacterium sp.
GCTTTTTTCCTTGATGAGTAGTTAATGTTTAACGCAGCTACTTTACGCAACTCCGTTTTAACATCATTAACAATACCCATTTTGGTGTTTTCATCAATTTTTAATGAAGTAACCATAGACGGTTGCTCAGCTTCATCACGGGCTTCACGCTCTGCAATGATAAAATTCTGGACAGCATCAACTGATTCGAATTGATCATTTAACTGAATACGTGGTGCCATGCCAAAGGTTTTCTGATAAGCAGGCAGTGGTTCACCAATATAGATATAGCTTACCAATGACTTTTTCTCCAACTTACTTAATTCAGTAGCCTCGGGAACACGCATTCTTACCTTAAGTGTTACCTCACGCATTACTGTACTAACCATAAAGAAGAACAGAAGCATGAACACGATATCAGGTAGTGATGCCGTTGAAATCGGAGGTAATTCCTTACCGTCATTTTTTCTAAATTTGCTCATAATCTATTCCTTTAAATTTTACCTTTTGGTTCAGCTTCGGAAATCCTGGAAGGATATATCTTCCTGATGGCATCTTGTTGGTCGTCATCAAGATCTTCATAAGCCTTTCCGAACTTCTGTTTAGCCAACTCGTCTCTTAATTCATTAATGGCAGCAACCAGTTCGTTTTGAACAGCGAGATACGTTCCGTATTTCGTATCTAAGTCGTTACGCAGAGAAATTACCCCTTTTGTTACCATCGTCTCTCCGAAGTATGGTATTTCCATGGGTTCTTTCTCGGGCAAAGCTTCATCGTTATATGGGTTCGCCATAAACTCTTTTGTCCTTTCACGTAAATTGTCAATCTGTTCGTAGTCACCTTCCACTAATAGGTCGTTATTTTTGTTTACAAGAACAACAAAGATATTACGCTCATTAATTTGCGCATCATCATTTTGTTCCTGTTCCGGTGCCCATTCTGGAAGTTTTCTACGCAGACCGCTGTCAACGTCCATCGTGGTTGTTACCAGGAAGAAGATCAACAACATGAAAGCAATGTCTGCTAACGATGCCGATGGTATTTCAGGTATTTTCTTAGCCATAACTTTTTCCTGTTTTATTTTCCACGATTAAATTTATCTAAACAAACGCATTACCGATGACGATGCAACAGACAAAATTGCCAATCCTAAGAGGATATAAGTTGCATACAGTCCGGTATCGGTTAATTTTGCTACTCTCTCGTTTAAGGTTCCGTCTGCCAAAAATTTGTCAACTCCTATAAATTGTGGAATTTCAGGAGAAGCCAATAAATAGGCTACAATAACCACCACTGCCATGAATCCCAGGGAAATAAGCCCTGACTTTGCAGCTTTTTTGTCGGTGAACATATGGAACAGTCCTGAAAGAACTGCAACACCGGCACCAACAGCTACAAGTATGTAGCTCCATACCAAGTTGGAATTAATCCAACGCCCCATGGTAGGGTCTGTATCTACTTCACTTATGTTTACAAATAAAGAAACAAGAAGAATCGTAGAAACAATGATAAGAGCCCATAGTATAATAGTTACTATTTTTGCTGTTTTACCCATTTCTCAACTCCTTATTTTTTCATGTTATGTTTTACCAACAAGTCTAACAACGATATAGAAGCATCTTCCATATTGTTAATGATGCTATCGATTTTAGCTACACAATAGTTGTAGAAAATCTGAAGAATAATAGCAACAACAAGACCTGATACAGTTGTAATTAAAGCTACTTTAATACCACCAGCCACAAGAGAAGGACTAATGTCACCTGCTACCTCAATAGCATCGAAAGCGCCAATCATACCGATTACTGTACCCATGAAACCAAGCATCGGAGCCAAAGCAATAAAAAGTGCAATCCAGCTCAATCCTTTTTCTAAAAGACCAGCTTGAACACCACCGTAAGAAATAACTGTTTTTTCAACTACATCGATACCGTGATCGAATCGGTCAAGGCCTTGGTAGAAAATACTGGCAACTGGTCCGCGAGTATTACGACAAACTTCTTTTGCAGCTTCAACACCACCGTTTTCCAATGCTTCTTCAACACCAGCCAATAATTTTTTAGTGTTGCTGGTTGCAAGGTTAAGGTAAAGAACCCTTTCAATAGCAAAGGCAAGACCTAAAATAAGGGCTACCAGTACGAAGCTCATAAAAGCAGGGTCACCTTCAATAAATTTTTGTTTCATCTGACTGTGAAGTGATTGTCCTTCTTCAGCAACAGCAGCAGCTTCTTCCTCAGCTATAGCAGCTGGTGTCTCGTCTACTTGTTCAGTAGCAGTTTCAGTCGCAGCTGCTTCTTCCTCCTGTGCAAGCGCTACATTTGATGCCATAAAGAACAGCATCCCAAATACGGCTATTAACGCGAATAGTCTTTTCATAATTGATTTGAATTTTTAATTAATAATCTTTTTTGAATTTGTTTTTGTATTGATTTTTTAAAATGTAATCCTTTTGTCTCCCTCAAAAAACATGCCCTGTTAAAAGAACACTCATTAAATTAATAAAGAACGTCTCATTTTTTTGCGGAGAGAGAGGGATTCGAACCCTCGGTACCCTTTCGGGGTACACACGCTTTCCAGGCGTGCCAGTTCAGCCACTCCTGCACCTCTCCATTGTTTTAAAGCGTGACCTCCCAAAAATGAGGGCTGCAAATTAATAAAAAATTACGAAAAAAAAACTTTGCTATTCACTAATTTCCCCGCGCAAACTTTTATTGAGAAACATTTTTATTTCTTTAGGTTTCAAGCCTTGTCCCAACAGAAACATCAGCTTTGTAACAGCAGCTTCAGTAGTCATATCTTTGGCGGAAACTACACCAGCGTTAAGCAGCTCTAAACTTGTTTGATACTGCCCCATTACTACTTTCCCTCCCTGGCATTGTGTAACATTCAGAACTACTATACCACGTTTAATTGCTCTCTTTATACTATTAATCAACCAACGCGAAGTAGGTACATTGCCGGATCCAAATGTCTCTAAAACAACCCCTTTCAAATCAGGTGTATTTAAAACCGAATTGAATACATTTTGATTTATTCCGGGAAAAATTTTTAGAATCACAACGTTATCGTCAAAGTCTGTATTAACCTTTAATGCCCCATTGCTTTCGGGATAATGAATATACTCTATACTATATTTAATGTCAACTCCGGCAACTGCCAACTCAGGATAATTAACCGAACGAAATGCACTGAATAGTTCGGCATCGCGTTTTAACGTGCGGTTACCGCGGTATAATTTAAAATCAAAATAAATACATACTTCAGGAACATAGCTTAAACCGTCAATTTTTGCAGCCGCAATTTCCACGGCAGTAATAAGGTTTTCTTTTCCATCGGTACGAATCATTCCAATAGGTAATTGCGAGCCGGTGAATATGATCGGTTTTTCCAGATTTTCAAACATGTAACTAAGGGCTGAAGCAGTATAAGCCATAGTATCCGTTCCGTGTAAAACAACAAAACCATCGTAAGCATTATAATTACGCTCAATGGTTTTTGCAATTTTTATCCAGTGAATCGGATTCATATTTGAAGAATCGAGGGCAGGAGTAAATGTGATCGTCTTTATTAAAAAATCAAATTTTCTGAGTTCCGGTACTACTTCCTGTATCTTTTCAAATCTCACAGGCACCAGCGATCCGTTTTTGGGATCCTGAACCATACCTATGGTACCCCCCGTGTATATAATTAGGATGGAAGTTTTTTTGGCAGATTTGCTGATCATTGCAGTTTTTATTTCGTCTGCAATTTATCAAATTCCAAACAGATTTCGAGCATTTGTTGTTGTAATTTCAGCTATACGGGTTAAGGGCATACGGTAAATTGCAGCTACTTTTTGCGCAATATGAGTGAGATACGAGCTCTCATTTCGCTTGCCTCGTTTTGGCACCGGGGCCAGATAAGGAGCGTCTGTTTCAAGCACAAGGTGATGTGGATCTATATCTTTTATTACATCTTCTAAATTGCTGTTTTTAAAGGTTACCACTCCGCCAATGCCAAGAAAAAAGCCAAGATCGATAATCTTTCGGGCTTCCTCTTCAGCGTTGTTAAAGCAATGGAAGACGCCGCGTAAAGAACCATCTTGCTCATCCTTAACAATTTCATAGGTTTCATCAAAAGAGTTTCTAACATGAACAACAATGGGCAAATTCAGCTTTTTGGCCAGACGCACCTGATAACGAAAAACTTCCTTTTGCTCTTTCTCAAATTTACTTTCCCAATACAGATCTATACCAATCTCTCCAATACCATAGAATTTTCGTCTTTGCAGCCAATATTCCATCGCTTCAAGCTCTTCCTCAAAATCCTCTTCAACCGAAGTTGGATGTATGCCAATTAAAGGGAAACACATTTGCGGGTATGCATCCACTAAATCAAGCATGTGCTTTATTGAACCGGAATCGATATTCGGGAGAATAATTTTCTTTACTCCCGATTCGCAAGCTCGCTTTAGTGCTTCATCACGATCCTGAATAAAATCCTCTGAATAAATATGAGAATGTGTATCTATTAACATGAAAGCTTTTTCTTTTAAATCAAAGTTATTAAAGGCCACTCTTTTCTTTACTTTGTGCTGCATGAATGCGTGCAAAGCAAAACACTTTAAAACAATGTGCACAAATGTATAAAAGTGTTCTGTGCGAACAGGCAAATTAACTTTACCTAAAAATTAAATTTTCACTTTAAATGATTTTACCATCCCAGAATTGCGTTCAAAATAAAACATCCGCCCGAAATCCGAACGGATGTTTTACTATTAGCAATATTAAGTAATTCTTAACCAGCCTACACAACTCCCTGCGCAAGCATGGCTTCAGCGACCTTTACAAAACCGCCAACATTGGCACCTTTTACATAGTCAACCTTTTTTCCTTTCGAGCCATAACTTACACACGTTTCGTGAATGGCTTTCATAATTCCCTTTAAACGCTCGTCCACCTCTTCGCGTGGCCAGTTAATTCGCATACTGTTTTGCGACATTTCCAATCCTGAAACAGCAACACCGCCGGCATTTACTGCTTTGCCAGGAGCATAATCCATTGCAACGCTTAAAAAATCGACAGCATCGGCAGTACATCCCATATTCGATGCTTCGGCCAATAGTTTACATCCATTTTTAGCCAGCACTTTTGCATCTTCAAGGCCAACTTCGTTTTCGGTAGCACAAGGCATTGCCAAATCAACCGGCACTTCCCATGGGCGTTTTCCGGCAACAAACTCTGCATCGAACTCTTCAGCGTATGGCGAAACGATATCATTATTGGTGGCACGCAAATCGAGCAGGTATTCCACTTTATCGCCACTAATTCCATTTTTATCGTAAATGTATCCATCCGGTCCGGAAATGGTTACCACCTTTCCGCCCAACTCATTAATTTTTGAGATGGCTCCCCAGGCCACGTTCCCAAATCCCGACACTGATATTGTTTGTCCTTCAATATCTTTTCCAATACGATGCAACATGTGTTGTGCAAAATACACCGCACCAAAACCTGTTGCTTCCGGACGAATCAAACTTCCTCCCCAGGCCAAACCTTTCCCGGTTAGAACACCGGTGAATTCGTTTTTTAATCGTTTATATTGTCCAAATAAGTAACCAATCTCTCGTCCTCCAACACCAATATCTCCGGCAGGCACATCGGTATGTGGCCCGATATGGCGATACAGTTCAGTCATAAAACTCTGGCAAAACCGCATGATCTCGCCATCGCTTTTTCCTTTTGGGCTAAAGTCCGATCCACCCTTCCCTCCGCCCATCGGCAAAGTGGTTAGGCTGTTTTTAAATGTTTGTTCGAATCCTAAAAACTTCAAAATACTCAGGGTTACACTGGCATGAAATCGTAACCCTCCTTTATATGGTCCCAGCGCCGAGTTAAACTCAACACGATAACCACGGTTAATCTGAACTTCTCCCCGATCATCGACCCAAGGTACGCGGAACATAATTACCCGTTCGGGCTCAACCATGCGCTCAAGAATTTTAGCACGTTGGTAACGCGGATTCTTTTCGTAAAAATCCCAAACCGAACCAATTACTTCTTCTACCGCCTGGTGAAATTCATTTTCCCCCGGAGTTCTGTACTCCAAATTCGCGATGAATTCATTTATATCTGTTTTCATAAGGTTAAAAATTAGATGACAACCAAAGTGAGGATGCCCCATTAAAAAATCATATTCATTTATGAGCTTTTGCAATCAAAAAATGATTGTATGGCAAAGGTAGAGAAGTAAAAAAATAAATTACAAACTTTTATGAAGATTTACCCAAACTCTTTTATATCTGATATTCAACACGTTATATAGAAATACAAAGATGTTAAAAAACACTGTGTGACGGAAGTCAGTATTTCTGACATCATTCTCCGAAACACCTCAAAAACAGGTAATTGTAAGCATTTACATATCCAAAGTTTAGATTCTTAACTGTTATATTTCAGAAACTTTAGTGCTTGTCATTTAAAAACTGGTTTTTCTATCAAAGTATCAAAAAGACGGAGCCCAACTAAATCAACAAACAGATGGCGTGGCAGACGTTATTTTTTGGTAGCCAGGATTCGTTCTATAGTGACATAAAAAAAGCCCCTCCCAAACGGGAAGAGCTTTCTATATTTTTGTGAGCTGATTTTTACATCATGCCGCCCATGCCACCTGGCATACCGCCGCCCATTGGAGGCATTGCAGGAGCATCTTCTTTCTCTTCAACAATTACTGTTTCAGTAGTTAAGAACATACCGGCAATTGAGGCAGCGTTTTCAAGTGCAA
>DASQBW010000517.1:0-2929 GCA_035635015.1 Draconibacterium sp.
CATTCAATATGCCCAATCGATGGTTTTTACACCCTGTGATTTTGCTTTCCCGGTAAACGGCGTAAAGGCCGAAGCTACGCCAAACACAGAAATGATTTTAATTGCTGATGTGGATATCGGTCTGCTACGTGAACTGAATCAGTTTGGAAGCGTACGAAATTTAAGGGACAGAAGGCAGGATCTTTTTCAGCTAAAAAAGAAGGTTTAAAGAATTAGGAAGGTAGTTTGTTTGTAGAAAAAAATAAATAAAACAGGATGGAAATTAATTTTTTGTATTGGGGAGTTGTTTTAGGAATCATTGTAATATCCTACCTTCTTTCGTTTATTGCACGGCGTATTTTGACCAGGATAATCAAAAAGAAGTCGGAAAACCTGAAAGAAGATCCAACCAAATTTGTTTTCCTGAAAAACAGTGCATCATTTATTATTTTTACAATTGCGCTTATCATTATTTTTCTGGTGACACCTACACTGAATGATATTGGTAAGGGATTGTTTGCCGGGGCCGGAATTCTTGCAGCAACGATTGGTTTTGCATCGCAAAAAGCTTTTTCAAATATACTTAGCGGAATTTTTATTCTCATTTTTAAACCATTTAGTGTGCAGGATACCATCGAAGTAAAATCAGACAATTTGAAAGGTGTTGTGGAAGAAATTACATTGCGACATACGATAATCCGTGATTACGAAAACCGGCGCATCGTAATTCCAAACAGCCTGATTAGCGAATCAACTTTGCTGAACAGCTCAATGACGGATGAGAAGATTAAAAAGCATGTTGATTTTGGTATCAGTTATGATTCCAATATTGATTTGGCTAAAAAAATAATTGAAGAGGAGATTTTAAAACATCCTAACTTTATCGATAACCGAACTGAAGAAGAGAAAGAACAAGATGTCCCTCTTATTTCAATGCGACTGGTATCGCTGGGAGATTTTGCAGTAACTATAAGGGCTTACGTTTGGGCCAAATCAAACGATGAGGCATTTGCGTTACAATGCGATGTTTTTGAGAGTGTTAAAAAACGGTTCGATAAAGAAGGAGTAGAAATTCCATTTCCTTACCGAACAATTGTGTTTAAGAATAAACCTGCTGGAGATAACCTGCTTTCGTAAAAGCGGGTATCGAAACAGCAGGCTTTGTTGTAAACGCTTAAAGTTGATATGCTTAAAAAGACATCATACTATCTTGTAATTGAACCATAAAACTCAAATAATATGTTCATCGTTCATGTTTTTGTTCATGTAAAAGCCGATTGTATCGACGCGTTTAAAGCGGCCACCATCGAAAATGCAAAAAACAGTATTAACGAACCCGGAATTGCCCGTTTTGATTTTGTAGAACAACAAGACGACCCTACGCGTTTTGTATTGGTAGAGGTGTATCGCACAGCCAATGATCCGGCAAAACATAAAGAAACGTTGCACTACCAAAAGTGGCGCGACACTGTTGCCGACATGATGGCTGAGCCACGATCGGCAATTAAGTTTTATAATGTACATCCCGACGAGGAAGGTTGGGAATAAGAGAAATACAAAATATGGCAGTTAGTTTTTCATTTGCAACCGCTGGGCAAATTATTTTTGGGAATCATTCGCTGGAAAAAGTCCCCGGTCTTGTTGCCGGTTTTGGACAGAAAGTGATTTTAGTGACGGGGAAAAATTCGTCGCGGGCCCAAGAATTATTGGTAAAATTCAGCCCGGGAGCTGATACTGTACTTTTTAATATTCCTGGCGAACCTACTACTGATTTAATTGAAGCGGGTGTGCAGTTGGCACGTCAACATGCCAGTGAAGTGGTAGTTGGTTTTGGTGGAGGCAGCGTAATCGACAGTGCAAAAGCAATTGCTGCCATGGCAACCAACCAAGGCGAATTAATGGATTACCTTGAAGTGATTGGGCATGGAAAACCATTAACAGAAAAACCATTGCCGTGTATTGCTATTCCCACAACTGCAGGAACCGGTGCCGAAGTCACCAAAAATTCGGTAATAAAATCGCCCGAAAATAATGTAAAAGTTAGCTTACGAAGTAACCAGATGTACCCCGATGTTGCGGTGGTTGATCCTGTTCTTACCTGGTCGATGCCACCGGCATTAACTGCCAGTACCGGTGTTGACGCGTTAACACATTTACTTGAGACTTTTGTGTCGAATCAGGCTAACCCGTTTATCGATATGGTTTGTCGCGAAGGGATGACTCGAATCTCACGCTCATTGCGAAAGGCATATAAAGACGGAAACGATAAACTGGCGCGCGAAGATATGGCCATGGCCAGTCTTTTGGGAGGAATGGCACTCGCCAATGTAAAACTGGGGGCGGTGCATGGTTTTGCCGGACCGATGGGAGGGATGTTTCCGATTCCTCATGGTGCTGTTTGTGCCAGTCTCATGTCGGCGGTAATTGAAGAGAATATTCAGGCTTTGAGGGAAAGTAAACTCGATAGCTCGAAATTTGATGAGCTGGCAAAAATCCTTACCGGAAACGAAAAGGCCATGGCTAACGATGCAGCGATTTGGGCAGCAGAACTAGTGGCTGATCTTAAAATACCACCATTATCGGAATTTGGCTTGAAAAAAACGGATTTCCCGCTTTTGGTTGAAAAAGCAAAAGTTGCAAGCAGTATGAAAGGCAACCCGGTAGAACTGACAGATGAGCAGTTGTTTTGTATTTTGGAGCGGTCGATGTAAAGGACGATCCGTTATCGGAACAATTTTTGTAGAATAAAACTATCTTTGTACAATAAACAGAACGCGATGATTGGCAATTTTTTTCATACACCTGGAACAAAAAAGTTTAGTATCACCCCACGTTATTGGAATCCCGACAAGGAAGAAAGAGACGAGCGGGAAAGGCGAATAAAAGAAGAATTAGGAATTGTTGATGATAAAAAAGAGACTGGCAGACCTTATCGTCCAAACATTAAAGG
>DASQBW010000518.1:0-1903 GCA_035635015.1 Draconibacterium sp.
CCATAATAGCCACCGCCGTACCAACCACCGCCGTACCAGCTACCGTAATAGGGTGGGTAATAACCGTGTCCCCAACCATAGTAAGGCGAGTTCCAACCCCAGCCCCAGCCGGAATAGAATCCACCCCAGCCAAGCGACCAACTAAGCGACCATGATGGGTAGTACCATGATGAATAATAATAAGGATCGTAGTAAAACGGATCGTAATAACTCCAACTATCCCAATAGAACGGATCGTAAAAAGACGGACGGTGGAAACGACGAATACGGTAAGCGTAATCCAGTTCGTCGCCATCGTAATAGTTGTTTATTACATATTTCATTTCATCGTCGTTGTAATATACAGTTGTGTCGCTGGCTTCCATTTCCATTTGGTCCATATTGTAGCGCAATACATCTGCATCTTCTTCCGAACCTTCAAAAATGTAGTTGTTCATAGTATTTGAACCATCCTCTT
This sequence comes from Draconibacterium sp., assembly GCA_035635015.1. Lineage (GTDB taxonomy): Bacteria > Bacteroidota > Bacteroidia > Bacteroidales > Prolixibacteraceae > Draconibacterium. Next base: position 458 of record DASQBW010000518.1, read on the forward strand.
CTCTTTCAATGTTGCTGATGATCATGGTGTTAGCCGATTTTTGCACCGGCTCTTGTGCCACAACTTCTTCAACTGCTATTGGAGGAGGAACATCTCCCGGGCTAAAATAGATATCATCGGAATAAGTACCAGAAACATATCCTCCCGTTGTACAGGCTCCCATTAAGATTGCCAGTAATCCTAATAATGTTAATCTTGTTTTCATAAGGTATCCTCCGTTTATTTAATGTCAATAATAATTACTTTCTTTGTAAGCTCAAAATTATATTATTAAAAACAAAATCTATACCAAATATTAGGTTATGGCTAAAGAATTGACTTCGCGCAGCGAGAATTATTCACAATGGTACCAGGATCTGGTGATTAAGGCCGATCTCGCTGAGAACTCAGCTGTTAGGGGATGTATGGTTATAAAACCTTACGGATATGCCATTTGGGAGAATATGCAGGCCCAGTTAGACAGAATGTTTAAAGAGACCGGACACGTTAATGCATACTTTCCGCTGTTTATACCAAAATCTTTTTTTAGTAAGGAAGCCGATCATGTTGAAGGCTTTGCAAAAGAGTGTGCAGTTGTTACACACTATCGTCTGAAAAACGATGAAGAAAATGGTGGTGTTGTTGTTGATCCCGATGCCAAACTGGAAGAGGAACTGATTGTACGACCGACTTCAGAAACTATTATCTGGAATACGTATAAAAACTGGATACAGTCGTATCGAGATTTGCCAATTCTGTGTAACCAGTGGGCAAATGTTGTTCGATGGGAAATGCGTACCCGTTTGTTTTTGCGTACAGCTGAGTTTTTATGGCAGGAAGGCCACACAGCTCACGCTACTAAAGAGGAAGCAATAGAGGAAACAGAAAAAATGATTGACGTGTATGCAAAATTTGCCGAGAACTTTATGGCCGTTCCGGTTATAAAAGGTTTAAAATCGCCAAACGAGCGTTTTGCCGGTGCATTGGAAACCTATTCGATTGAAGCGCTGATGCAGGACGGAAAAGCATTACAATCTGGAACTTCACACTTCCTTGGTCAGAATTTTGCCAAAGCTTTTGATGTAACCTTTGCTAATAAAGAAGGCAAAGAAGATTACGTTTGGGCAACATCATGGGGAGTTTCAACCCGTTTGATGGGAGCACTGATTATGGCACACTCTGATGACAACGGTTTGGTACTGCCTCCAAAACTGGCGCCATTCCAGGTGGTAATTGTGCCTATTTACCGTAAAGAGGAACAACTGGCGGCAATCACTGAAAAAGTGGACGAGATTATTGCCAAACTGAAAGCAAAAGGTATTACAGTAAAATTCGATGATCGCGATACACGTAAACCGGGATGGAAATTTGCCGAATACGAATTAAAAGGAGTTCCGGTGCGTTTAGCAATGGGACCACGCGATTTGGAGAACGGAACAGTGGAAGTTGCCCGTCGTGACAAGCTGA
>DASQBW010000519.1:0-4460 GCA_035635015.1 Draconibacterium sp.
GTATTGATTAGCGGCACAATAAGCGATGATGAAACAGAGGCACCCGCAAACGAGCTTGTTTTGTTATCAGTGAACGGGAACGAAACCTATTTTGACTATTTCTACCCGGATACAAAAGGAACCTTTCACTTTTTTCTGAATGAAGCTACCGGCATTGTCAACCTCGTATTACAGCCATTAACAAATACCGATAAAACATTTAATGTTTCGCTAACTCCTAATTTTTTAGCAAGTGAACATCAATTTAGTTTCGATACAATCTTTGTAAATCCATTGCAAGCCGAATTCATTCAAAATAGTCTGAAAGCAACATTCTATAACAAACTTTTTAAAGGTGTATCAATGGATTTCTCTGAAGAATTTCAGATGATAAGCCCGTATGGAATGCCTTTTTACGGGGGGTTTGATGGCCATGTTATTCCCGACCAATTTGTCAATCTTCCTAATTTTGAAGAAATTGCCCGTGAGCTATTGATTGGGGTTCAGTACCGCAATAGAAATGATGGAATAACGATAAGAATGATTGATTTTGAGAACGAAAACTATTTTACCAGTGAGCCATTACGTCTGATTAATGGAATTCCGGTTTTCAAAAATTCCATTTTGCAATCATTGAAATCAACCGATATTGCTTCTATCGATCTGGTGAAGCGGGAACGGATTTTTGGCGATTTGCGTTTTAGGGGTGTTTTAGCCGTTTCGTTAAACGATAAATCGAATAGTTGGATGGCACAGCAGCCAAATATCTTTCAGCTAAAAATGCCATGTATTCAGTGGGCCAGCCAGCCAAACTATAGTAATACCGATAATATTACTGCCATGCCCGATACCCGTCAGCAGTTTTTTAATCAGATTATTGATGCAAAAGAGAGCTGGTCATTTAGTTTTGAGCTTTCGGATGTAAAAGGAAATCTCGAGATAATTGTGGAGGCAATAACAAAATCGGGAGAAATGTATAAAACTTCTAAAATTATATCGGTGCAATGAAGTGGTTCTATAAATATACAGGTGTAGTTTTTGCAACGTTTTTTACTTTAATAGTACAGGCGCAGGATGAAGGTATTATTACCTATAGTTTAGACAGTTCATCGAACAGGCTTCAGGGAAAATTATTGGGCGAAGTTTACACCATGAGCCATGATGCAAACGCTTACTTTCTCCAGCCTCAAGACTGGATGCCCGGCACGGTAACATTGAATAATGGACAACTATTTGAGGCATTGAGTTTAAGGTTCGAGGCCTCTGAAAATCAGCTTATCGCCTACAATGAAAATGGTAGGTTTTTATATCGGATTGAAAAAGACTTGGTGAAAGGTTTTTCGTTTACCCAACATGAAAGAACGTTTAACTTTATTCGCATAACCAAAAACAAAAACCAGCAAACCAACATGTACTTTCAGGAAGTATATAAGGGCAGTATGAGCTTATTGGTTAAGTGGTTCATTTACGAACGGAGTGTAATCCCTTATGTAGATAGAAACGGGCTCAGCCGGGCAACGGAGTATGAGTTAAACAAAGACTATTATCTTTATTCGGAAGATAGCGGCTTCCAAAAAATAAAACTCAAGAATAGTGCTGTTTATTCTTCCTTTCCGCACTACAAAAAAGAAATTCGAAAACTTTTCAGACAAAATAATATTGATGTAAAGGAAGAACAATCAATGGTTTCTGCACTGATGTTGCTGGACGAAAACGGATTGTTGAAATAATATTCCCTTCTGTACGCAACCCAAAGACAATACATTACATCTTCATAAGAAACAAAACAATTATGAAGAAACTCATTATGCTGCTGTGCGTATCTGTATTATCGCTATACGTTGCTGCGCAATCCGAAAAAGGGCATGTTTACTTAAAAGATGGTTCAATCATTAAGGGGAAGTACTCCTATATCAACAACCAAAAACAATTGAAAATAGCATCAGCCGGGAATATTTGGATTTTTGATGCTGATGAAGTAGATCACATAGCCTCAAAGCGTGAGGAGAAAACAATGTTTGATGAAGAAGCGGCTTTGGATGTAAAATGGTTTTTCAGAACAGAACTGGGTGTTTTGGCCGGAAATTCCGATAACAGCCAAACCGCACCATTCTCCATTACCGGTTCAGCCAATTACATTGTAAATTCAAACTTTTCAGCCGGACTCGGATTTGGTGTTGAATTTCTGAAAGAATCGTATATGCCGGTTTTTGCCAATTTCGAATACCGTTTCAGAAAACAGTTGACCAGTCCCTATGTTTTTCTGAAAGCCGGTTACCAGGTTCCCATCGAAAACTCAAACGAAATTTATTACGATGTGTACCCCATTTGGAGCAGTTTTGCGCCGTGGCCGGGTGAAATCAGCGAAAATGGGTTTGATTGCAAGGGGGGAGTGTTGATTAATCCAGGTATTGGATTTCAGCAAATGTTTTCCAACAATTTCGGGATGAATTTTGCTGTTGGATACCAGTTTCATCGGTTGAACTACGATGGCGAAAACGACTATTCACTAGATATTGACTACAACCGTGTTACCGTTAAAGTCGGTATTATTTTCAACTAAAAATCAAACGAAATGAAAACAACCAAGAATATATTTTTACTACTGTTAATTACGCTTGCTTTTACAGCATGTAAGGATGAATACACCGAAGATTTTACAGCGAATTCTCCTGTTTATTTATCGTATGAAGACCTGCGCGAAGGTGTTAAACCGGTTGCATCCCGCGATTTAATTAATCCGGGTAAAATTTATTTTAAAGACGACTACCTGTTTATTGTCGAGGAATTTGAAGGTGTACATATTTTCAATAATCAGAATCCGGCCGATCCGCAAAGTGTTGGTTTTATAGAAATACCGGGAAATGTTGACATTGCCATAAAAGAGAATACGCTTTATGCCGACAGTTATATCGATTTGGTTGCCATCGATATTAGCGACATAAACAATCCCGAAGAAGTTAGCCGTGTTAAAGGGGTTTTGCCGTATACTTTGCCGCCTGTTGATGAAGATTACCGTATTGCAGAAGTGGATGAAGAAAAAGGTGTGATTACCCGGTGGGAAATTAAAAAAGTACGCCAGAAAATGGAATACCATTATTATCCGGTTTACCGATGGGGCTATGCTGAAGATAAGGCCTATCCTGCCAATGGAGTGAGTGGCGGAGCAGTATCAGGCGGCACGTTTGGTGTTGGCGGCTCGATGGCGCGCTTTGGTTTATACGACGATTATTTGTATGCTGTTGATGAAGCCAATCTTCATATTTTTGATGTTAAAATACCGGAAAGCCCGTCGGAAATCGGTCAGCAAAATGTAGGATGGAATGTGGAAACCATGTTCATTTACGACAATCACATGTTTTTGGGAACACAATCAGGAATGCGCATCTTTAGCATCGCAGTGCCAACTTATCCTGTTTATGTCAGCGATTTTTGGCATGTTACAAGCTGCGATCCCGTGGTTATTGCCGATGGTTACGCCTATGTAACCTTACGCGGAGGAACTACTTGCGGGAGCACAGTAAATCGTCTTGATGTTATTGAACTGGCCGGTGATTATGTCGACAACCACCTGGTTGCATCGTATCCAATGAATGGACCTTACGGACTGGGAATTGACGGAGATGTGCTTTTTGTTTGCGATGGCGATGCCGGCCTTAAAATTTATAACACCGAAAACAAATCAGCGATTGACGATCATCTCATTTCGCACTTTGCTAACATTAATACCTACGATGTAATTCCGCTTAGCGGCTCCCTGTTCATGATTGGCGACGATGGTTTTTACCAATACGACTACTCGGATCTGCAAAATATTACCCAGGTAAGCCATATTCCAGTTTATCGCGAAGATTAATGACTGGGAGAACACACTTTGGGTCCTCCAACTCTGAATGATATCTTAAGGCTCGGCAAACTGTCGGGCTTTTTTATTGTTATTCAATCAGTAATCGGGGCAAAATTGTATTTTTGCTGTTTGGATAATTAACCAAAAATTAGAGGGATGGCTAAAACAAAATTGAGGAAATATTTAACACCGGTTTTGGTGGCGTTAAATGTTGTAGTGTTGGTTATTATTTTAGTATCAGCACAATCGGGGAGTTCAGAAGTTACTGTTAATAAAGAGGTAAAGTTCGAATCTGTTGAACTTCCAAAAAAGGTGAGTTTTGCCGGCGAGCCTATGCCTCTCGATCGTTTTTATGTGAAGGAGGCACTTGACCGCGAATTGCTTTCCAATGCCTATTTTCACTCGCAAACTATTCGTTACATAAAATTGGTGCCCCGTTATTTCCCAATAATAGAACCTATTCTGAAAGAGCATGGAATTCCGGATGATTTCAAATACCTCGCTGTGGCCGAAAGCGGATTGGACCCACGGGCAATTTCTCCTGCACAAGCTGCTGGTTTCTGGCAATTGATGAAGGGAACTGCAACCGATTATGGACTGGAAATAGACAGTGAAGTGGATGAGCGTTACCACA
>DASQBW010000520.1:0-11096 GCA_035635015.1 Draconibacterium sp.
GTGTGGATAAACGGCACTGTGCTTCCATCGCAAAACAGCCTCGCAACACCCCATAATTATGAAATTACAGAATTGGTAAATGCCGGCGAGAACCATATCAGTATCCGAATTGATAACCGCAGCGACAAAATTGATGTTGGCCGAAATTCGCACAGCATTTCAGACCATACCCAATCAAACTGGAATGGTATTGTTGGAAAATTAAACCTTTCGGTACGAAATAATATTTACTTCAATCGGATAGATCTGTTTCCGGATATCGGCGCTAAAAGCGTCGAAATTATATCCACAGTTGTAAATTCCACGTCGGAAGAGCAGGAAGTTAGTATTCCGGTTTTTGCACAATTAAAAAACACCGATACTAAAACCAAAAAAGAGAATTACTCCTTCACGGTAGCTCCCGGAGAAAATACAGTCAGCATAAATTATGCATTAGGAGATGATGCCTTATTGTGGGACGAATTCAATCCAAATGTTTATCAGCTTATGCTGCAGCTTCAATCAGAATCAGGAACAGATGAAGTGACTGAAGACTTTGGTTTGCGGGAATTTAATGCGAACGGATCACGACTGGCAATTAACGGCCGGCCGGTGTTTTTGCGTGGCACACTCGAGTGCGCCATTTTTCCAAAAACCGGATATCCTTCTACCGATCCTGAATACTGGAGAAAGATATACAGCGCGGTGCAAGCGCATGGTTTAAACCACGTACGCTTTCACTCGTGGTGCCCTCCCGAGGTGGCTTTTAATGTGGCAGATGATATGGGGATTTACCTGCAGATTGAATGTTCGTCGTGGGCCAACCAAAGCACAGAGCTTGGCAGCGGATTACCTGTTGACGACTACATCTGGAAAGAAAGCAAACAAATTGTAGCAGCCTACGGAAACCATCCTTCGTTTGTAATGATGGCATACGGAAATGAACCCGGTGGACCAAATTATGAAGCGTTTCTAACCGACTTTGTTAACTATTGGAAAGAAAACGACAATCGCCGACTTTACACTAGTGGCGCAGGCTGGCCGGTTTTGGAAGCCAATCAGTTTCACAGCATTTCCGAACCGCGTATTCAGCGGTGGTCAGAAGAACTAAACAGTATTATCAATGCCGAAGCGCCTAAAACCAGTTACGATTGGGCAAACCGCGTGCCCAAAGATGGCGTGCCTGTTGTAAGTCACGAAATTGGCCAATGGTGTGTGTATCCCAATTTTAAAGAAATTGAAAAATATACTGGCGTTTTAAAAGCAAAAAACTTCGAACTGTTTCGCGAGAGTCTAAATGCCCACCACATGGGAGCTTTGGCAGACAGCTTTTTACTGGCATCGGGAAAGCTGCAGGCACTTTGTTACAAAGCCGATATTGAAGCAGCTCTGCGCACTCCCGGGTTTGCAGGTTTTCAATTGCTCGACTTGCACGATTTCCCCGGACAGGGAACAGCACTGGTTGGCGTGCTTGATCCGTTCTGGGAAGAGAAAGGATATATTTCGCCGGAAGAGTACAGCCGTTTTTGCAATGTTACGGTTCCTTTGGCAAGACTGGAAAAACTTATTTATACCGAAGGCGAAACCATGACAGCAAAAATAGAAGTTGCACATTTTGGAGCGGCCCCGCTAAAAGATGTAAATCCGGAATGGAAAATTACTTCAGATAATGTTGAACTGGCAAACGGTACATTGGGACAACAGGATATTGAGATTGGAAATGCAATTTCACTGGGAGATGTGGTGTATCAATTTCCGAAAGAAAATACACCGCGCAAAGTTACTTTGACTGTTAGCATAAATGAATATACCAATTCGTGGGACGTTTGGGTTTATCCTGAAAACAACAGGACTGAAAGTGAAAAGATCAGAGTTGTTGAGAATATTGATCAGTCAACAATTCAATATTTGGAAGAAGGCGGAAAAGTACTGCTCAGCCTTGGAAAGGGAAAGGTTTCTCCTGAAATGGGAGGAAATGTTGGCGTAGGTTTTTCAAGCATTTTCTGGAACACTGCCTGGACAGATCTGCAAAAGCCACATACGCTTGGTATTTTATGCAATCCTGATCATCCGGCACTGGAATACTTCCCAACGGAATATCACTCCAACTGGCAGTGGTGGGACGCCATGAGCCATGCCGATGCCATTCAGTTGGATGCATTTCCGGTGGAACTAAAACCGGTTGTTCGCATTATCGACGACTGGGTGAGCAATCGCCGGCTGGCTTTGCTGCTTGAGGCAAAAGTTGGTAACGGCAGTATTTTCATCAGTGGCGCAGATTTGATAAGCGACAAGGAAAACCGGATAGCAGCGGCTCAATTAAAAAAGAGCATCATCAGCTACATGGAAAGTCCGGCGTTTCATCCGGATGTAGAACTTAGTATTTCGCAAATACAATCGATTATAAAATAGATAATTGCCGCATTCTTTTACTTGTTCGTTCGGTATAATTATCATACAAACCTACCGGAGTTCAAAAGCAATGGGCAAAGGATAACAAATAGAAAAGCATGAAAGTTAAAGCCTGGCAAGAAAAGGTGATAATACCAACTTATGGTATCGGGAAACCGGAAAAGAACCCCATTTTTCTGGAGAAACGTGTTTACCAGGGAAGCAGCGGTGTGGTTTATCCCCATCCTGTTATTGAAAAAATAAAGGACGAAAAGGAAGACAAAGAATGGAATGCCATTTACCTCGAAAATAAGTATTTGAAAATTATGATCCTTCCGGAATTGGGCGGACGTGTGCAGATGGCCTACGATAAAACCAAACAACGGCATTTTGTTTATTACAACCAGGTAATAAAACCAGCCCTTGTAGGATTAACAGGTCCGTGGATTTCCGGCGGCATTGAGTTTAACTGGCCACAACACCATCGGCCATCCACTTATGATCCTGTCGATTCATTAATTGAGGAAAACGATGACGGCAGCGTAACTGTTTGGTGCAGCGAAGTGGAACGTATGTTCCGAACCAAAGGTATGGCCGGTTTTACGCTTCATCCCGATAAAGCTTATCTTGAAATAAAAGTAAAATTATACAACCGTACACCGCATCCGCAAACATTCTTGTGGTGGGCAAATCCGGCAGTAAAAGTAAACGATGAGTACCAGTCCGTATTTCCGCCCGATGTAAATGCCGTATTCGACCACGGCAAACGCGATGTTTCCAGCTTCCCAATAGCAACCGGCACCTATTACAAAGTGGATTATTCTGCCGGTGTCGACATTTCACGCTACAAAAACATTCCGGTACCTACAAGTTACATGGCAATAACCTCCAAATATAATTTTGTTGGCGGTTATGAAAACGACTCAAAAGGAGGCCTGCTTCACGTAGCCGATCATCATCAATCGCCCGGGAAAAAACAGTGGACCTGGGGTAATGGCGATTTTGGCCGGGCATGGGACCGTAACCTTACGGATGAAGACGGCCCTTATATTGAACTAATGTGTGGCGTTTACACCGATAATCAGCCCGATTTTTCGTGGCTGCAACCCTACGAAGAGAAAAGCTTTAAGCAGTATTTTATGCCTTACCGCGATTTGGGCGTGGTAAAAAATGCTACCAAATTAGCGATGGTCAACCTCGAACCTGAAGGAGACGGGATAAGATTAAAAGCCTATGCGACCGGCGAATATCCAAATGCGAGAATTATTCTTAAAAGTGAAGGTCAGCTCGTTTTTGAAAAAACGGTTGATTTCTCGCCGGAAATGAGTTTTGATGCATTCATCAATTTGCCTATTAATCTTGAAAATTGTTATGTCTCGCTTGTTAGTCGGGAAGGAAAAATTTTAGTGGATTGGCAAACCGAGCCTGAAGAAGAGAAAACGATACCGGATCCGGCAAAAGCAGCTAAAGATCCTGAAGAAATAGATTCCGTTGAACAGTTGTATTTGCGGGGTTTACATTTGGAACAATACCGTCATGCCACCTATAATCCTACCGATTATTACCTCGAAGCTTTAAAGCGCGAGCCCGGTGATGTGCGCAACAACAATGCAATGGGATTGTGGCTGATGCGAAGGGGCAAATTTGCTGAGGCAGAACCCTATTTCCGAACTGCCATTGATACCTTGATGGAACGAAATCCAAATCCTTACGACGGAGAGCCACTTTATAACCTCGGCTATTGTCTGCGGATGCAGGGACAACCGGAGGAAGCCTATGATTGGTTTTTTAAATCGACCTGGAACGGAGCATGGCAGGACAGCGGCTTTTTTCAGGCAGCGCAAATCGACTCCATTCTTGGCAATAAAGAAAAAGCCCTGGAATTAATAGATCGATCGTTGTGGCGAAACTGGCTCAGCCAGAAAGCACGTCATCTGAAAGTCACGTTGCTTCGCGAAAGTGGGCAGACAGACAAAGCGCTGAAATTAATCGAAGAATCGCTGGAAATGGACCGCTTTAATTTTGGTGCCATCTACGAGAAATACCTCATCACCCAAAAAGAATCGGTACTGGCCGAAATGAAAGTCTTGATGCGGGATAACGTGCACAATTACATCGAATTTTCGCTGGATTATGCCATGGCAGGCTTTTATACTGAAGCCGTTAATTTTATCAACCTCTACTTAGCGGATAAAAAACAGGCTTATCCGATGGCTATGTATTTTAAAGGCTACTACCTGCAATTGACAGGAGAAAAGAAGCTGGCTAAAAAAACTTTTAAACAGGCTGCACAATTGCCGCCTGAGTATTGCTTCCCCAATAAACCTGAAGAATTGCTGGCCTTGCAAAAGGCTGTTGAAATAAATCCCGAAGATGCCAAAGCCTGGTATTACATGGGTAATTTCTGGTATGGAGCACGTCAACATAAAGATGCTGCCAATTGCTGGGAAAAATCAAGATCTATAGACGACACATTTCCTACCGTACATCGAAACCTGGCGCTCGCTTATTACAACAAACAAAATAATGCGGAAGCCGCGCAAATTTCGCTGGAAAAAGCCTTTCAATTGGATACCGGTGATGCAAGAATATTAATGGAACTGGATCAGCTCGACAAGAAACTGGGCATGGCTCCTGAAGAGCGTTTGACTTTTCTCGAAAAATATCCGAATGAAGTGGATTCCCGGGACGACCTTTATCTTGAAAGAGTTACACTTTACAATCTGACAGGAAAGGAAGAAAAAGCACTTGAACAACTCATGAAACGCCGGTTTCACCCCTGGGAAGGTGGGGAAGGAAAAGTAACCGGTCAGTATTTATATTCTCACATTGAGTTGGCAAAAAAGGCCATTGCATCCGGCACTTTTGAAGCTGCAATTGAGCACCTGACAGCATGTTTTGAGTACCCGCATAATCTGGGTGAAGGCAAACTTTACGGGACACAGGAGAACGATATCAACTACTGGTTAGGGTGTGCTTACAAAGGTTTGGGCAATATGGAAAAAGCAAAAGAAACCTGGCAGAATGCCTCCGAAGGACTATCGGAACCAAATGCTGCATTGTATTACAACGACCAGCAGCCGGATAAAATATTTTACCAGGGAATGGCACTGATAAAACTCGAGCGGAACACAGAAGCACGCAACAGGTTTGATAAGCTTCTGGAGTTTGGAGAAAAGAACTTAGCCATCCCTTTTAAGATGGACTATTTCGCTGTTTCGCTTCCCGACCTGCTTATTTTTGAGGAAGACATGCAAAAACGACATGAACAGCATTGCCACTATTTAATGGCCTTAGGGCATCTTGGGTTAGGGAATAAGGAGAAAGCAAAAGAGGCATTTGAAAAAGTGCTCTCCGGGGATTTATATCATACCGGTGCGCTGATAAATATAAAATTAACAGCGAAGAATATTCATCATAGTTCTAAGCAAGATTAATTTCCTGTCAATAAAAAATAATTACGAATGAGAAAAGAAATAGCTTTAATATTCGTTGTTCTAATCGCACTCGCCACTCAGGCGCAAACAACTTACACAATCAACATTGATCAACCAGAGAAGGAGGTTATTCATAACCATCTTGATCTTGGAGGAGAAAATCCGGCGGGAGAGAAGATTACCGTAAACAGTTATTACATCGAAAAAGATGGAGATCCTTTCTTTCCGGTCATTGGAGAGTTTCATTTTTCACGATTTCCTGCCGAATATTGGGAAGAGGAAATACTCAAAATGAAAACCGGGGGAATAAATGTAATTGGCTCTTACGTATTTTGGAACATACATGAACGTGAGGAAGGGAGTTTTGACTGGACCGGAGATTTAAACCTCAGAAAATTTCTGCAACTGGCTAAAAAGCACAATATGGATGTTATTGTTAGAATGGGCCCGTTTTGCCACGGCGAAATGCGAAATGGCGGAATCCCTGACTGGTTGTATGGAAGGCCGTTTGAAATAAGAAGTAACGATCCGGAATACCTCGCTTATGTTGACAAACTATATGCTCAGATTGCTAACCAAATGAAAGGGCTGCTTTTTAAAGACGGCGGCCCGGTAGTCGGTGTTCAGCTGGAAAACGAATACCAACACTCTGCCGCTCCGTGGGAATTTTCGTACCCCGGCAGTCAGGTTGAATACACTGTTGCCGACCAGGACGCAGCACTAACACATGAGCAAATTACTGTTACCGACGGCAAAAATCCATGGTCGGAGTACGGCAAAAAACACATGGATAACCTAAAAGCTATTGCAAAAAAGAACGGAATTGATGTACCGATTTATACGGCCACCGGCTGGGGAAACGCAACCATAGTTGAAAAAGGCAGTTTGCCCGTTACGGCAGGTTATGCTTACCCGTTTTGGGAAGAGGCCAACCCCTCCCCTTTTTATCTTTTTAAGGACATTAAAAATAACCCGGATTACAGTCCGGTTAGCTACGATACAAATTTATATCCTTCCATTTCAGCAGAAATTGGTCCCGGTATTCAAATCAAATATTCGCGCAGGCCAATAGTTCCTTACGAGAGTGTTAATCCACTAATGGTGCGCATAATTGGCAGCGGATCAAACGGAATCGGGTATTACATGTACCACGGCGGATCCACTCCGCAATTCGATGGCAAATTTTATAACGAACAAGTAAATGGTCTGCCACGGGTAAATTACGATTTCCAGGCGCCAATTGGGCAATACGGACAGGTGCGTTATCATTACAAACACCTCAGGATGCTTCACACGTTTTTAGCTACTTATGGAGAAATGCTGGCACCAATGCAAACTATTCTTCCTGAAACCAATGCGGGGATTACTCCTGATGATAGCGAAACCCTGAGGTATGCTGTCCGTTCAGATGGCGAATCGGGATTTGTGTTTATCATCAACTTTCAGGATCATGCGGAAATAAAAGCCATTGAAGATGTGAATGTACAGGTAGAAACAGGTAATGAAACGATTTCGTTTCCGGCAACTGGCTCATTTACTGTTCCCAAAGCTGCCAGTGCTATCCTGCCGTTTAACCTTGAACTTGGTGAAACAATGGTAAAATCGGCAACTGTTCAGCCCCTTACTGTACTGCATAAAAACAGTACTGATTATTACATTTTCAGCACAGTAAATCGTATTGAACCTGAGATTAGTTTCCCGACAGAAACGAAGATCTCAGAATTAAGGAATGCCTCAGTAAGCCGGGAAGGAGAACTGAAAACGGTAAAAATGAGAAGTTCTGCTTCGTTTTCATTTATCGCCAACGAAACTAACTTTTTAATTCTGCCGGAAGAAATGGCCGTAAATGCCGTAAAGATTAATGACCATCTAATCGTTTCTGATGCATTGATTTTGGAAGGTAGCGATAATCTTCAACTCATAAGCAAATCGGCAGAAAACCAGGTGTACATATTCCCTAAAGAAGAAAAAATGCTTAATGCTTCAGCCGCAGCAATAAAAAAGGAAAAATCGCCTTATGAAGATTTCGATGCGTATTCCGTACGCTTTGAGCAAAGCACCCCGGAGGTAAAAATTGAAAAAGTCAGCGATCAGAAATACACACTTCAGTTAAATGCTGACATTTCGAATTTAAACGATGTGTTTGTGGAAGCTGATTATATTGGCGACCGGGCAATGGCATTTATTGACGGGAAACTGATCACCGATCATTTTTACCAGGGAAGAAAATGGGAAATCGGATTGAAAAGTTTTGAATCGCAGTTGGCGGGTAATAATATGACCTTGTTTTTTCATCCGATGCATGCTGATTATGAATACCTAAAGGATTTGAATAATATTCCTGAATTTGAAGATGGCCGGTATTTAAAGGTTAATGGATTTGATATTATTCCTGAATATAAAACAAGGCTGAACTTTTAGGCATGTTTAATTTGTGTATTAACTAAAAATAATAGGATTTGCTATGAAGTATTTAACGTTTGTTGCTCTGATAACCATGGGTTTTATAAGCTCATGCTCCAAAAAAAGTGAGGTGGTACCTATGCCTGAAAACCCCGTTTGGCAACGGTCACAAATCGTTCCGGCACCATCTTTTGTTGAAGGAGTGAATGATTTTCATTTTGATGCATCTGATGGCTGGTTGATGATTAATGAGCCGGAGGGAGACATTGTCGAATTACTTTCAGCCGATGAAGGCTGGAGCCCGATGACAAAACAAATGACAAACACAGGGTTTCGTGTACCCAACTATGAAACAAGGCTTTTTAAACGCAAATTCTATTTCCCCGATTCATTCGAAGGCCAGCGGGTTATCATTCGCTTCGAAGGAGTGGCTCACGCGGCCAGGCTTTATGTGAACGGACAATTTGTTCGCGATCATTGGGGATCTTTTTCGGCATGGACAGCCGACATCACCGACTACATTGAGGATGGCGAAGCTATAGTGGGCGTTTTCACCGATGAACGCCGCAATGGCCTGGCGGCTTATACCAATGGTTGTGCATTTGAGCCCCTGTATATTTCGGGTATTCAATACGGAGTGAGTTGTTATGCCGTACCCCAGGACTATATCGTAAGGGCCAATCCTGATATTTTTTTCGACGACGAATATAAAAATGCTGATCTGCGCATTTACATGCACCTGGCACAACACGCCGGTTCGAATGCAAATGAAATTGAGGTCGTGGTAAAATCACCCGACGGGAAACTAATGAACGTGAAACCAACAACGTATACCGTTCCTGAAAATGCAGAAGATTTTTACATTCAACCCACAGTGGAAAGTCCTGTAAAGTGGGATGCCGAACATCCGGAACTTTGCACCATGGAAGTATCGTTATTCAGCGATGGGAAAAAGCTGGAAACCGTATCGCGTAAAATTGGATTCAGGGAAGTAGAACTAAGGGGGCGTAATCTTTTTGTTAATGGTGAAGAAGTAAAATTTCGTGGTATTTGGGGCGGAAACAATGCCAAACAATTGCGCGATTTAAATATCAACAACATCCGCAAAAACTGGCCTACGCAGGGATTTCTCGATTCATGCGATATGTTTGGTGTTTATGTTCTCGACGAAATTCCTGCAACATTCACACGGGGCAGCACAGCCGATGATCCGGAAATCGCAGCGCAATGGCTGGAGCTGATGGCCGACATGATTGAACGCGATTATGCACATCCGAGCGTGGTAATGTGGAGCCATGGCAATGAATCGAGTCCGGGTGCCACAACGCTTAAAGTCCATAATTTTATAAAGACTGAAGATCCGCAGCGCCCCGATATGTTCAGCTGGGCGCAGGATATACCGGTAGACGAGGAACTTCCTTATGACATATACAGTTTCCATTATCCCGATGTGATGAAAGGCCCAAAAACACTGGCTGGTTATCAGTCAGCTGTATTTAATTCGGTGAGCCAGATAGTTAAAAGAGTTCCGCAACCGGTTATGCCTTCTATTGCGGATGAGTTTGCCCATACACCAATCGGCAATTCAGCGGTAAAGGATCCTAACATTCGTAACTTTTGGGGCGAAAGCATCAAACTTTTCTGGGATTATATGTACAATACCGATGGAAGCCTTGGAGGTCACCAGTTTGGCGTTTTTACGGCACTTGGAACAGGTGTTAACTCACCTGAAGAATGGTTGCTCCGAAAGGCATATAGTCCTGTATCCATTGATGAAGAATCCCTTACATTGTCCGGAAAAAATTTGACATTTAAGGTACAGAACCGTTTCTCTCATACCAACCTTAACGAAATTAAACTGGAATGGCGAATCGGTGACCGTTCAGAGTCTGTGATGTGCCCTTCCTTAGTGCCCGCCCAACATGGTGAAATTACGCTTTCGTTACCAGACGCAAGCAGCGGAGATGAAATAGAAATGGCATTCATTCGGGAAGATGGATTTCAGGTGGATGAATACCAGTTTACGATCGATCCGAAACCTTATAAAATACCTGAATTTTCAAATGAAGCTCCCAATATAGCAGATAACGATAATTCGGTTATTATAAGTGGAGGAAATTTTGAATTGACCATTAACAAGCAAAGTGGTCAGATTGAATCAGGGATTTTTGATGATAATTTAATTATTACAGGTGGTCCGGAATTTAACATCTCGGGGACAAAAGAAACACTTCCGGAGTGGCATTGTAATGCTGTAAATGCATCAGTTGAGGAGGGACTGGCTGTAGTGAAGCTCACAGGAAGCCTTGGTGAATCGGATGCCGAATTCACATTGCATATCGACAATGAAGGTATGATAGCTACTGAATATCTGATATCCGGTTTTAGATACGAACCGCAGCCAAAAACAGATGTTCCATGGAACAGGTCGTATTATGGCGGATACAGTGAGGTTGGTGTTAAATATGAACTCACAGGCGATATTGACCGCCTGTCGTGGGACCGAAAAGCATTATGGACGGTTTATCCTGAAAATCATATCGGAGCTCCAAAAGGTACTGCCTATAAAATTATACCGGAAGATCCGAACGACTGGGGTACGTTTAGCGCTGACCGGGGAACATACATGTCGCGCCGGCCGGGTGAACTAGCTTTTACAAATAATTTCAGAGGCATGAAGGAGTACATTCGCACAGCCACTGCATACCTTGCTGACGACGAGTGTGGAATTCAGGTTTTTTCTCCGATGACGGATGCAGTTCGGATGGACCAGTCACCGGACGACGATAGTAAGATTGAAATGATCATTAATAATCAATGGAATTACCCTGAACTTGGCCTTGGCAATTACATGAAAAGACCAATTTATCTGTTTGAAAATAAATT
>DASQBW010000521.1:0-2588 GCA_035635015.1 Draconibacterium sp.
GAAATTGAGCCGCAAAACGGGATGGATATTATCACTACCATTAATGTAAAAATGCAGGACATTGCCGAGAGTGCTTTGTATAAACAGGCGTTAAAATCGAATCCGGAATGGGCAACTGCTGTTTTAATGGAGGTGAAAACCGGAGAAATTAAGGCGATTGCAAACCTCGGAAAAACCGAAGATGGCTATTACGAAAAAGATAATTATGCATTGGGTCACCGTGGGTGTTACGAGCCCGGTTCTACGTTTAAGCTGGTTTCGTTAATGGTTGCGTTGGAAGATGGCGTTGTTGATACCAGCGATGTGTTCGACACTGGAAACGGTTATTGGGCGCAGGAAAACATTACCGACGATCATGCTTGTGGGAAAGTAAATGTGAAAGAAATTCTGGAGCAGTCGTCGAATATTGGTACGGCAAAAGTTATTTTATCGAAGTACTCAAACAATCCAAAGGATTATGTCGACAGAATCTATGGATTTGGAATCCAGAAACCATTGGAACTTGAACTGGCCGGAGAAGGACAACCTTATATAAAATACCCCGGAAATGCCGATTGGTGGGGCACAACAACTTTGGGTCGTATGTCGTACGGTTACGATTTACGCCTTACACCATTGCAAATTCTGAATTTCTACAACGCAGTTGCTAACGATGGCGCAATGGTGAAGCCTCGTTTGGTAAAGGAGATTCGGAATGGTGGTGCTTTGGTAAAAACATTTAAACCTGAGCTGCTGAATCCGATGATTGTTTCGAAAGAGACCATCGGAAAAGCGCAGGCAATGCTGGAAGGTGTTTGCCAGAATGGAACTGGTAGAGGAGTGCAGGGGGAGCAGTTTAAAGTTGCCGGAAAAACTGGAACAGCGCGTGTTGCACGCTCTGATGGTAAAGGCTATGAATACGGAGCTTATTACGCATCGTTTGTGGGGTACTTTCCGGCAGATAATCCCATGTATTCACTGATTGTGACATTTAAAAAGCCACGAAACTCGATTTACGGAGCATCTGTAGCAGGCCCGGTTTTCAAAGAAATTTCTGAGAAAGTATATGCCAGCCAGATCATGAATGCTACTCCTGAAAACGATAAACGAAAGGGACAAGAAATCCCTGAAATAAAAAGCGGACAGCGCGACGATATTCTTCGTTTGGCCGAAGAGCTGGAGTTGAAAAATGTACGTGGATTGCCCGATTCAAGAATGGTTTCGCTGAATACACAGGATAGTACAATTGTATTGAAAGAGAATGTGGTGCCGGTAAATACTGTTCCCGATGTAGTCGGAATGGGCGCCAGCAACGCCATTTTCCTGCTGGAAAATGCAGGGTTAAAAGTGAAGCTAAACGGAATAGGAAAAGTTAAAAAACAATCGTTGAAGCCCGGTAGCTCATATCGACCGGGACAAACGGTATATCTCTCATTAAGTTAAGATGAAACGAGCATGTACTAAATATCATTTACAAGAGGGACATGATAAGCGAGTTACATCGAATGCCTTTGAGAGTTAACAATTATGATGAGATGAAGCTAGCAGAGTTATTGGAGCATATAGGGATTGTTGATTGCATTGGTGAAACCGATAGGGAAGTTGCCGGCATTCAATTCGACTCAAGGAAAATCGGCCAGGATAATTTGTTTGTAGCGCAAAAAGGCGTTTCTGTTGACGGACATCGTTTTATTGATGTTGCCATTGAAAAAGGTTCAACAACGATTGTTTGCGAAGATCTTCCTAAAGAAACAAGACCGGCAGTTACTTACGTGCAGGTTGAAGATTCCAATAAAGTTTTGGGCGAAATTGCTGCTGCTTTTTATGGTTTGCCATCATCAAAAATGAAGGTAGTTGGTGTTACCGGAACAAACGGAAAAACCAGTATTGCCAGCTTGTTGCACAAACTTTTCAGAATGCAAGGCTACAATGTTGGTCTGCTTTCCACAATTTCATACAAAATAAACGAGAAAGAGGAGGTTGCCTCGCATACAACGCCTGATGCGCTGAAGATTCAGCAGCTAATGGCAGAAATGGCTGAAGCAGGTTGCGAATATTGTTTTATGGAAGTGAGTTCGCATGCTATTCATCAGCAGCGTATCGCAGGTATCCAGTTTGCCGGAGGTATTTTTACCAATATCACGCACGATCACCTCGATTACCACAAGACTTTTGCAGAATACATAAAAGCTAAAAAAGCCTTTTTCGACGGTTTGCCAAAAGATGCTTTTGCATTGGTTAATGCCGACGATAAAAATGGTTTGGTGATGCTGCAAAATACAAAAGCCCGAAAGTTGACCTACTCCAACCGCACTATGGCTGATTATCGCTGCAAGGTAATTGAGAGTCATTTTGACGGAATGCTGCTGAGTATGGATGACCAGGAAATATGGACACGATTCGTAGGTCTTTTTAATGCTTCAAACTTACTCGCTGTTTATGCTACTGCAGTAGAACTGGAGCAGGATAAAGGCGAGTTGCTAACCATCATCAGCAATTTACAATCGGTGCAGGGGCGTTTCGAAACCATCCGCAGCGAAGATGGTAAATACGCCATTGTGGATTACGCACACACGCCCGATGCATTAAAAAATGTGTTGGCGGCAATT
>DASQBW010000522.1:0-1595 GCA_035635015.1 Draconibacterium sp.
GTTTTACATTTAAACTGCAATTTAATCCTGAACGGATTGTTTCGTCGGCAGCCAAGGTTGACAAACAATCGATTGAAGCACGTCCGTGTTTTTTGTGCGAATCAAATCGCCCGGTTGAGCAACGTGGCTTAACTGCTGGTAATTACGAGGTACTGGTAAATCCTTTCCCGATTTTTACTGAGCATTTTACAATTCCTGCACATGCTCACACACCGCAGCAAATAAGAGGTAATTTTAGTGCTATGCTCGAACTGGCGCAGAAAATGGAAGGTTTTACCTTGTTCTACAATGGCCCGAAGTGTGGCGCCTCGGCACCCGATCATTTTCATTTTCAGGCAGGAAACTTTGGTTTTATGCCGCTGGATTATGAGCTGGACGACTTAAAGAAAAACTATGGCAAGTTGTGGTTGGCAAAAGGAGTGGAGTATTGTGCCATAAAAGATGGTGTTCGCAACTTTTTTGTGCTGGAATCGGAAGATAGGGCTGCATTGGAAAATGCTTTTGAAAGCTTGTATAATGTACTCAGCGAATATTCGGATGAGGAAGAGCCAATGCTGAATATTTTAGTAGCTTTTGTAAACAATGTTTGGCGGATTCTTGTTTTCCCGCGCGTTTTACATCGTCCATTGCAATATTTTGCGGAAGGAGAAGAGCATATTTTAATCAGTCCGGCCTCGGTTGATATGGGTGGAGTATTGATCATACCAAAGGAGAAAGATTTTCTGAAAATCGGTAAAGCTGATATCAAAAATATAATGCATCAGGTTTTATACCCTGAAGACCAGTTTGATAAACTAACGAAAAAGATTAGACCATGAGTATTCCTAAAATCCATGTTGGTATAATGAACGCCGATAAGGTGGAATTTAATTTTCAGGGAGAATATCAACTTGTTGGAACAGATCATGTATTATCAGGAACGGGATCTGTTTTTATTGAAAAGGGAAACATACAGCTTGCAGGAACTGAGGTGAGTAAAAAGACATTGTTTATTGTGCCACTTAAAAGCGAAAAGTCGGAATTTGAATTAAAAGATGTAATCATCGGAGTGAATTTTCACTGGGAGCAGAAAGAAAATCAGAAGTTTCAGGGTGCATTGAAATTCATTATCGAAGCGGATAAAATAACGGCGGTAAATGTTTTATCGATTGAAGATTATTTAATCAGCGTTATTTCTTCAGAAATGAGTGCGAATTGCTCGCTCGATTTATTAAAGGCACATGCTATTATTTCGCGCAGCTGGTTGTTGGCCCAAATTGAAAAGCAAGACAAACTGACGGATAAAGGAGAAACATATGAAAGCACTTTTGAAACTGATGAGGAATATATAAAGTGGTACGATCGGGAAGATCACAAGAATTTTCATGTTTGTGCCGACGATCATTGCCAGCGCTACCAGGGCATTACGCGTTCGCAAAATTCAAATGTGGTTAAAGCGGTAAGCGAAACTGCAGGAGTGGTGCTTTCATATCGTGGGGAAATTTGCGATGCGCGTTTCTCGAAATGTTGTGGAGGCAGGAGCGAGCTTTTTGAAAATTGCTGGGAGCCGGTGAATCATCCGTATCTCACAGCAGTTATCGATAATCGCGTTGTAC
>DASQBW010000523.1:0-6525 GCA_035635015.1 Draconibacterium sp.
CCCAAACAAGGTGAACTGACATTTTACTTACACTATGGCTCGTCCTTCTATATTCGACCATAGTGTAAAACTATGAAATTTATAGAAACTAAAGTAGCTGCAATGAAATTGCAGGGTTTTAACCATTAACTAGAAAATAAACATGATCTGGTTTACGAAAAACGGGAAACCGGCCTCCGGATCCCAAAATACCATAAACTGATCTCCAATATATTTACCATACTCCTCCGGCGAAACTCCATTCTCCTTTGCCATACTCAGACCGGCAGCAAAATAGGCGACAACGTGATTATAAAGCACTTCCGTTTCCTGTTCCGGAGTAAGTTGAGGTACTGAAAAGGATTCCTGAGCAAAGAGTGTTGAGACGGATAATAATGCCCCAAAAACGATATTCAGAATTTTCATAAGTCTGGTTTTAGATTGAAATTGATAATAAGAAACCCGCCCTGCAATTTACAGGACGAGTCTCATGTCGCGATTTTTAAATTAACCGAGGATATAAGTAATCATTAGTAAAAGTTATACCCTTGGGTATTTTTGCGCTTATTTCTTTGTAATTCCGAATCCCAATCGAGCCGTATTTTTATACGCCGGTATTGTTGAGAACGGAAATGGAGGTTCTCCTGTATTTACACACTGTACCAAAATCAGTTGAGTCCAGTCATTGAAGATTCCAATCTCTTCTCCTTCATTATCGTACCATACTCCACCAATTAGTTCATCATCAGAATTTGCTGCGACCATTTTCTGAAATTGCGACCAGCTATTTCCGTTTTCATCCACTCCGCTGTAATGAAATGTAATCCAGGCATCGGAACCAATCCAATCGTCTAAATTTGAAGGATAAACACCTTCTTCTGAAATCAGTGATTCATTCCATTTCATAACCAAATTAACGTGACGTAACCACCAGGCCATTCCCCATAAATCATACAAATTATCAGTCTCTGCGGCCTGAAAAAAGTCATCATCAACACCCATATAAGGTTCCGTGTGCGACCATTCAGTAAATGCGTACAAATTATCGCCAACAATGGCATTATAAAAACTTCCTTTAAAAAGATGTGCATTCCAGTTATACCCATATTCATCAACTCCGGTTACTTTATCATTTCCCGAATTTCCACTTTTTAGTTCGGTGTTATCCATTGGGTCTTCAACAAAGTCTTTTTCGCATCCAGCAAAGACCAGTGCAATTGCTAATATTAGAATTAGTTTTTTCATGACAATTAGTTTTAAAGTTTATGTTACAAAGTTCCCCCGAAAAGGCTTTTACAACTTATCAGCGATGAAGCATAAACTTTAAAAATTGGCGCACCCCTTACAATTTTGCAGCATGTAAAGGAAACCTGTCAGTAATTTGGAAGGTTGGAAATCGGTTAAAGTGGATTCGGCTGGGGTAAAACTACACCAATCTCGTTGACCAATTTCTGAAATTCAGGATTGTTGTGAAGCGGATAATAAAGCGGATATGACAATACAAAAGGCAGGTCTTCATTCCGAACTTCGTAGGCAACCTTAAGATAATCGATAGTACCTTCAGGATCATCAACCATCATAAACATAGAAGATACCACCGCCTGGTTACAGCAGTATTTATCCTGACCTGATAATGCCCCTTCCATATAAAATTTGATACAATCTTCAAACGGAGCACCGGTTCTGTAAAACTCGGCAACCGGTTCGTTTCGCATTAAATCCTGTAATTCGGTCCAAATTTCAATCGTTTTGTCAAGCGCCCCCTGCTGCAGGTAAACATAACCTAAACCATGCAGTGCAAAACCGAAAGTGGGAAACAACTCAAGCACCTCGTTGTAGGTATTAATTGCTTTATCATATTCTCCAACAATGTAATAGCGTTCGGCCAAAAAACTTAAGGTTCGTGGATTCAGCGGGTCCAAAGCTTTTGCCGTTAACGCTTCGCTTATCGCATTTTTATAGTCGCCCTTCACTGTAAAATAGTTCGACAAAACCAAATGTGCGTCGGAGTTACTGGGTTGCAGTTGCAGTGCGGTTTCAGCAAGGCGTTTCATCTGTTCCCAATCCCAATCGAGTTTTCCTACAAGGTTGGCTTTTGTTATATAGGCATCAGCGAGCGACGGATCCAGGTCCAAAGCTTTTTCAACTGCAGCTCTTGCACTTGTGCGGTAAACCTGTTCTTCTACATGGTCATAAACCAGGCGGTCAAGTGCCATGTAACATTCGGCTAACGTTAAATAGGCCGGACCAAAATCAGGATCAATGGAAATTGAAGTTGTAAGATACTCAACAGCATCCTTCATTTTATCTTTCCGAATATCCTGTGTTAACCACAGCATCCTTCCTTTTTGGTACAACTCATGAGCCTGCCCGTTTACTTCCGGCAATTCCTGTGGCTGATCAGGTTTTGTGGCATTCAGAATTTCAGTTGCAATATTATAACTCAGGTCGCTAACCACCTGTAATATCTTTGTTGATTGTTGATAATATTGATTGGCCCAAACGTGTTGTTCCTCTGGAAAAGGATTTATCAGCTGCACATTCACCAACATACTGTCGTCTTCGGTTAAAACACTTCCTTCCAATAGCAGGTCGGCACCGAGATAATTTGCAATCTCAGAATAAATTCGTAGCGAGTCACGAAAAATCATTGCCGAGCCTCTTGAAGTTACCCGAAATCCTTTCATTTTAGAGAGTTCTGTGATAAGATTATCCGTTAGCCCCAAGGCCAGATGCGATCGGTTATTCATCTCCGAAAGATCGAGAAAAGGTAAAACTGCAATGGCAATTTCTTTGTTCTCAGATTGCACAGGTTTTGCCGGCCTCGATCCCCAATACCCAAAAACTGCGGTAACTATAATAAACAACAGAAATAAACCAGCCACTTTCAATCGGTTTCGTGGAATGGGAACCTGCTTATTTTCCTGCTCGTCTGCTACTCCAGTTTCTGCACGTTTTTTATAATCGCCCGGAGTACATCCGTATTTATCGTGAAAACATTTATTGAAATAAGAAGGGCTGTTAAAACCCACTTTATAGGCAATTTCGGAGGCGGTATGATCGTCTTTTTCGATTAGCGAAAGGGATTCCTCCAAACGAATATCGCGAATAAACTTGTTGGCAGATTTTCCGGTAACCGATTTTATTTTGCGAAGAAATTGCGAACGACTCAGTCCCATTTCGGCAGCCAGTTCACTCACACCGATTTTATCATTCTCCAGGTTATCGAGGATCAATTGTTTGGCTTTATTAATGAAGAGATCTGGCATAAGGCTCAATTCATTTTGGTTTTCGAACGTATCACAATCATTTAAATATACAATTTTTATAATACACTGTAAAACAACTGCATAAACTTATCAATCGGGCTGAATATTTTTCGAACGTATGTAAAAAAGTTGAGCTGCCTAAAACCTCTGACAAACAGATTCGATTAATTCCCCTTTTGCAGCGAGTAATCTCCGTAAAATTCTTCAATTCCAAAAAGTTTAGCATGCATCTCATCATCGTTAAAAAGTCCCTTAACCTCCATTAATTGACCGGATACTGTATGAAAGGTAAAGCAGAATTGTTTACCGATCATTTGCAGGTTGTTTACCATGGAATACTGCTCCTGCTCCCCCATAGCAATAGCTACTGTAACTGCATTTCCGTCGATTTCAAATTTTAATGAAAGGTTGAGCTCATTTTGATCGGTACCAGGCAAACTATTCCATATTCCCCGGAAAAAATGGTTTGTGCTGTCGGTGTACGAATCGGAATGATCTGCAAGGCGGTCTGTAAACTCATCTGCGCTTAATCCTCCGTGGGTATAAAATTCTTTAGGGAGCACTTTAAGCAGTTCGTTTTTTATAAACCGTCGCATGGTTTCTTTTGAATAAGGTTGGAAATAAGGTAATACATTGCCATTTAATGAGGTTGCAATATTGATGATCTGAGCCGGTTCGTTAGAGTTAAAATTAACCTCATCCATTTTTATGGCCTTAACTTCCGGGTTTTTCCTGGTGCGGAAATGAATCATCCGGTTTTGTACATCAAATATCATCGACCATTCGGGGTCCTCGTAAACACGCAGGGTTTTGAGCATATAAAATCCATATTCCACCGGATTAACCTTTTCTTCGTATTGATCTATTAAAACTGCGGTACGTACCAAACGGGGTACATTGGGGTTCTCAACCTCCGGCATATATTCTCCTCCAAATCCCTTGAAATATTTTAACAGCTGAAGTTCGCGGTCGTAGGGCGCATTAAAAAGTGCTGGCACAGGCATTTCCTCGCCGGTGTGAACAACAACTTCACCGTCAATAAAGGCGATTGCCGCTGTATTTCCGCGGGCGTCGCCAACAAAATAGTGCCAGCTCCAGCCGTCTATCTCAAATTCAGAGGCCGATCGGATGGCCTCTTCCGTAGTTGAATAATTATCAAGAATAAATTGCATCCAGTTCATCTGGTTAAGTTTGGGCAAGCTGTCATTCTTTGGGTATTCGGCCTCTTCGTTCATTTCCCAGATAAAAAGTCCGGCTTCATTCATTCCCCCATCAGGGAAATCCCTGCCAAAATGATTGAAGGTGAGTGACCCGTAGCGCGAAATCCAACTCATCGAAGAAGGATTCAGTCTTTCTCTTGTTGTTATTTCACTCCACGTCCGCCCCTTTTTAAAAATCCCGCTTTTGTTAATGAATACCAGGCCCGGGACACTTATTTTGCTTTCATTAAAGCTATGTCCATATAACAGTGTCTCTCCCTTCTGCAGTTTAAAGGTTGAACTGGCTAACGTCAGTGTATGGCTGTAAAAAAGCGAGATGAATGAAATGAGAAACTTTACAATTATCGATTGTTGAAATCTCCATTTATCCGTCATAATTTTTATTGTTATACAAACACAAGAACTATTTCGTGTTTACTTCTATTCTTCTAACAATTTAAGGAAGCTCCTTGTTCGGCTTATAATTCAGGCAATTTGGGAGGTGAGTTTTACAAAATATACCAAAATAAAAAGCCACCTTCCATTAAAGGAAAGTGGCTTTACTATCTTCGCAAAAAGCTAATAGCTCGGTAGCTCGCAGCTTTTATTTATTGCATCTCAAATTTGTAATCGCCCATGTCGCTTAATTCCGAAGCACGGATAAACTCGGCATGTGCTTTAACCTGTGCTTTTGCAAAAGCAATGTAGTTTTTGGTCGATTTCAGGAACGAAGCCTCACGGTTGGTATCCAAAAGTAACAGGTAACTCATAATAATATGGCCTGCCATTTCAACCAAACGACGTGCATGGAAATCAACAAACTCATTGTCACCGGGAGCAGTAACTTTCTTCACTGCCTCTTCATAATCGGCAGTCAGAATAATCAACGTACGTTTCAGGTATTCCAGTGTTGGTGAAACCTTTTCAGCCTCGTAAGCACGAATCTGATTCAGGTAACCGTTTGTAGTTACTCCACGAATGGCAGCAACAACCTGCAACTGAGTAGTTCCTTCGTAAATTGATGTAATACGGGCATCGCGGTAAATACGTTCAACCGGGTAGTCTTTCATAAATCCCGAACCACCGTGAATCTGAACCGCATCGTACGCCAGCTGGTTGCTGTATTCACTCGCCATACCTTTTACAAGAGGCGTATAGATATCAGCCAAACGCTGGTATTTTTTCATCTCATCACGTTCTTCCTTTTCCAGCTTACGCTCTTCGGCAATGTGCATGTAGGTTTTGTACATATCAACAAAGCGCGAAGTTTCGTACAACAACGTACGCGATGCATCCAGCTTGGCTTTCATCAGCGAAAGCATTTCGTAAACGGCCGGGAATTTAATAATGGCTTTGCCAAACTGCATACGTTCTTTGGCGTATTCCATTGCCTCGCGGTAAGCAGCTTCACACACTCCTACCGACTGAGCAGCAATACCCAAACGAGCACCATTCATCAATGCCATAACGTATTTGATCAATCCCATTTTACGCGACCCAACCAATTCGGCAGGAGCATCTTTAAATACCAGCTCGCAGGTTGGCGAACCGATGATACCCATTTTGTGCTCGATACGGCGAACGGTTACGCCACCCGACAACTTATCGTAAATGTACATCGACAAACCACGGCCGTCTTTAGTTCCGGGCTCTGAGCGAGCCAAAACGAGCGAAATTTCGCCATCGCCGTTGGTAATGAATCGTTTTACTCCATTCAGTAACCAGGTTTGTTTTTCTTCGTTCCAGGTGGCTTTTAACTGCACCGCCTGAAGGTCGGAACCGGCATCCGGCTCGGTTAAATCCATTGCCATTGTATCGCCATTGCAAACACGTGGCAGGTATTTTGCTTTTTGTTCTTCCGAAGCAAATTCGTTAATGGTTTCGGCACAATCCTGCAAACCCCAAATGTTTACAAAACCAGCATCGGCACGCGATACGATATCGGCAGCCATAATGTAAGGTACAATCGGGAAGTTCAATCCATCGTACTTATAAGGTAACGACATTCCCATTAAACCGGCCTGATTCAATGCTTTGATGTTTTCCTCAGTTCCGCGTGCATATTTTACGTGCTGTCT
>DASQBW010000524.1:0-7650 GCA_035635015.1 Draconibacterium sp.
AATAAATGCAGCAATAAATAATTGCGAGAAAGGTTTCAGATCGCGGAATGCAGTAATTGCCATTATTAAAAATGTTTTCGACAAAGATAATTTTTCTGTGCGTTTCCGTCGATCAGATTTTGTGTGAACTAAAAATCTCAGGGTTTTAGCTTAACTTTAAGCAAACAAAATAATTCGGTGTGGATAGTAATAAAACGATAATTGGAATGGTGCATGTGGGAGCTCTGCCGGGTACACCCAAAAGCTGTCTTTTGGTGGCAGAAATAACTGAGCAGGCAGTAAGCGATGCACAAAAGCTTGAACAAGGCGGTGTTGATGCCATTATGATCGAAAATATGCACGATCGGCCCTATCTGAACCGTAAAGTGGGGCCCGAAATTGTCGGTACAATGACGGCTATTGCAACAAAACTAAGGCAGGAGGTTTCTCTTCCTCTGGGGATACAGATTTTGGCCGGAGCCAACAAACAGGCCCTGGCTGTTGCTCATGCTGCAGGTTTCGATTTCATCCGGGCCGAAGGATTTGTGTTCGGGCATTTGGCCGATGAGGGAATGATGAACAGCGATGCAGCCGAACTTCTCCGCTACCGTAAACTGCTGAGGGCCGACAACATAAAAATATGGACCGATATTAAAAAGAAACACTCATCACACGCTATTTCGTCCGATGTTTCGATTTGCGATATGGCGAAAGCCGCCGCGTTCTTTTTAGCCGACGGAGTTATTGTTACCGGAAATGCAACGGGCGAAGAAGCATCGATAAAAGATGTACAGGCTGTAGTTGAGGCAGTTAGGTTGCCGGTGCTGATTGGTTCAGGAATTACGTAGCAAAATATTGCCGATTTCTGGCCCTATGCCGATGCTTTTATTGTGGGGTCATCATTTAAATACGATGGTAACTGGCAAAATGATGTGGAACCTGAAAGAGTTCAGTCGTTTATGAACCGGGTAAAACATTTGCGAGAAAATTACTAACTTTTGTTTGATTAAATTCCTTAGAATCAGATATGTGTGTCAGTTAAGCGTAAGAAGAATGGTGCTGTAGTTTGGTCTAAAACGTCTGGATTACAATAAGATACTAAAAATTTTAATTTTATTTAAGTGTTAAATATCAGAATATTCTTTTTGCTGGCTGTATGATAATTAATGTCAATGCCATACTTTTGATTAACAAATTGATAGAACATCATTTCCAAACCAACTTCGTACTAAAACCAATTTTAGAATTGAAAACAAGAACGATTCAGATGAGCTGATTGAATCTGTATTGTTGAGCGATGATTTTTGAGTTTACATCAGGCGCGCAGATGGAAATTCGGAATGTAATTTCTCAGCTTGCATTTTCGGAGCTGTTCTGTTTCACAAAAAACTTTGAATTATGAGTATTAAAAAACAATATTTAAAAAGTAAACCTGAGTGTAAAGTATCCTTTAGAGTAGCAAAAGAAGATGCTCCGGATGCTGATACAATTAAAATTGTGGGTGAATTTAACGGCTGGAACGAAAGTGTTGTGCCTATGAAAAAACTGAAAAGCGGTGATTTTACACAAACACTGAATCTTGAAACCGGTAAAGCCTACCAGTTTAAATATTTAATCGATAATTCGGTTTGGGAAAACGAAAGCGAAGCTGACAGCTCTACTCCAAACGGTATTGTTGAAGGCGAATTTAATTCGGTTCTCGACTTGAATTAATCAGCTTCTTTTAATTAAAAACAAAACGGATCTGTAGCTAAACGAACGAAAGTATCCGAGAGACTAAGTTTGGGGTTTTGTTACACCCGATTTCCCAAAGGGATGCAAAGCGGCAAGGTTAGCTTCACTACAGATTGAAAAATATTAAGACCCGATTATTATTGGGCATCTTCACAAGGTATTCCCTAAAGCCGCTTTATCTTCAATGATGAGGCGGCTTTTTCTTTCTATACATGTATAGAATTACCCATTCTGTTACAAAATCCCCGCATCCTGTTTAACAGGACGCCCCAAAATCTAACAGGGAAGCCAAAAAGTTAACAGGAAGCGATAAAAATGGTACAGGACGCCATAAAAACCAACAGGACAGCTCAGGATGTAACAGGATGCTATTAGTCAGTAAATTACAGGACTGTGTAAACGGCTTCGAAAAGCTGAGTGCTGCAATGTAAATTATTTGTAATAAGCTTTTTAGTTCGTTTTAATTAAGGCCTGTATCATCCTCGCCGACCATCAAAATTTTTCTATATTTGCATGTTTTTTAAAATCAGTGGATTATAAGGTATTCAAATGAGTAACAAATTTCAGGAATATAAGCAGTTAGATTTAGCACAGATAAACAAAGATGTTCTGGCGCGTTGGGAGAAAGACGATACCTTTCATAAAAGTATTTCAACCCGCGAAGGACAAGAAACATTTGTATTTTACGAAGGACCGCCATCGGCAAACGGGATGCCGGGTATTCACCACGTGATGGCGCGTGCCATTAAAGATATATTTTGCCGTTACAAAACCATGAAAGGTTTCCGTGTGCACCGTAAAGCGGGTTGGGACACACACGGTTTGCCGGTAGAATTAAGCGTTGAAAAAGCGCTGAACATTACAAAAGACGATATAGGTAAAAAAATTACCGTTGAAGAATATAGCGACGCCTGCCGCAAAGAGGTGATGAAATATACCCGCGAGTGGGAAGAACTGACCCGCAAAATGGGTTATTGGGTAAATATGGACGATCCGTATGTTACTTTCGATAACCAATATATTGAGTCGGTGTGGTGGTTGCTGAAACAAATTTATAACAAAGGCTTGTTGTACAAAGGCTACACCATTCAGCCCTACTCGCCGGCTGCCGGAACAGGTTTGAGCTCGCACGAGTTAAACCAGCCGGGTTGTTACCGCGATGTAAAAGATACAACAGCAATTGCCCAGTTTAAAGCTTTGAAAAACGAAAAATCGGAGTTCCTTTTTGAAGGAGTGGAAACCGATTTGTATTTTCTGGCCTGGACGACAACTCCATGGACATTGCCATCGAACACCGCACTGTGTGTGGGGCCGAACATTAAATATGTAAAAGTTCGTTCGTTTAACCCGTACACCGGCGATCCGGTAACGTTGATTTTGGCGAAAGACCTGTTTCTGGTTTATTTCAATCCGAAAAATGCGGAGCTGGAACTTGACGATTACAAACCGGGCGATAAAAATATTCCGTATAAGGTTCTGGACGAATATACCGGAGAGCAGTTAAAAGGCGTTCAGTACGAACAGCTGATCGACTGGGTAAAACCTGAAGGAAAAGCTTTTGAAGTAATCACCGGAGATTTTGTAACCATTGAAGATGGTACAGGAATCGTTCACATAGCGCCTACTTTTGGTGCGGATGACGACCGCGTAGCAAAACAACACCGAATTTCGCCGCTGATCGTTATTGATACCGAAGGAAAACGTCAGGCTTTGGTAGACCGGAAAGGGCGTTTTTACCCCACTATCGATTTGGACCCGGAGTTTGTTGAAAAGTATGTAAATACCGAAACCTATCACGAGTTTGCCGGCCGTTCGGTGAAAAACGAATACGACGACAAACTGGAAGACGATGCTTCAACTGTTGATATCGATATTTCGGTAATGCTGAAACAGCAGAACAAAGCTTTCAAAATTGAGAAGCATGTTCACAGTTATCCGCACTGCTGGCGTACCGACAAACCGGTGTTGTATTACCCGCTTGATTCGTGGTTTATCAAATCAACCGCCGTTAAAGACAAAATGGTGGAGCTGAACAATACCATCAATTGGAAACCAAAGTCAACCGGGACAGGACGTTTCGGAAACTGGCTGGAAAACCTGGTGGACTGGAACCTTAGCCGTTCACGTTTCTGGGGAACCCCGCTGCCAATCTGGAGAACAGAAGATGGTTCGGAAGAAATCTGTATCGGTTCGATGGAAGAACTGATGGCAGAGATCGACAAAGCCGTTGAAGCCGGATTTATGCCGGAAAATCCATTTGCCGAGTTTAAAGTTGGTGAATATAATAAAGCGAACTACGAAAAAGTCGATCTGCACAAATCGCATGTCGATAATATAATCTTGGTTTCACCGTCGGGACAAAAAATGGAGCGTGAAGCAGACCTGATCGATGTTTGGTTCGATTCGGGTGCGATGCCTTTTGCACAGCGCCATTATCCTTTCGAGTGGAAAGAGAATTTCAAAGATGTATTCCCTGCCGATTTTATTGCCGAGGGTGTTGACCAAACACGTGGTTGGTTTTTCACATTGCATGCTATTGCAACAATGATCGATGAGTCGGTTGCGTTTAAAAATATTATTTCAAACGGACTGGTACTCGACAAAAACGGTGTGAAAATGTCGAAACGTCTGGGTAATGCTGTCGATCCGTTCGAGACCATTGATATATACGGTTCCGATCCGCTGCGTTGGTACATGATCACTAATGCGCAGCCGTGGGATAACCTGAAATTTGATATCGAAGGTGTTGAAGAAGTAAAACGTAAGTTCTTCGGAACACTTTATAATACCTACAATTTCTTTGCGTTGTACGCCAATGTTGATGGCTTTAAATACGCCGAAGAAGAAATTCCTGTAGCGCAGCGTCCGGAAATTGATCGCTGGATTATTTCGTTGCTGAACTCGATGATAAAAGAGGTGGGCGACAGCTACGAAAATTATGAGCCAACACGCGCTGGCCGTGCTATTTCGGAGTTTGTAAGCGAAAACCTGAGTAACTGGTTTGTGCGTTTAAGCCGCAAACGTTACTGGGGTGGCGAATATTCTACCGATAAAATTTCGGCTTATCAAACGCTTTATACTTGTTTGGAGGTTGTGGCTAAATTAATGTCGCCAATTGCGCCGTTTTATGCCGACTTGCTTTATAACGATCTGAATAAAGCTACCGGAAAAGCCGAAGATCAGAGCGTGCACCTGGTTGATTTCCCTGCTTATGCTGAAGAATTGATCGACAAAGATCTGGAAGAAAAAATGGCCATTGCGCAAAAAGCTTCTTCTATGATTTTGGCACTGCGCCGAAAAGAAAAACTGAAAGTACGCCAGCCTTTGGCTAAAATTATGGTACCGGTATTAAATCCGCATTTTAAAGAGCAATTCGAGGCTGTTGCGAATATTATTCTGGCAGAAGTAAACGTTAAAGAAGTGGAGTTCTTAACCGATACGGCCGGGGTGATCAAAAAGAAGATCAAGCCGAACTTTAAGGCACTTGGTCCGAAATACGGTAAAATGATGAAACAAATTGCCGGAGCTGTGAATCAGTTGGATCAGGATGCTATTTCGGCATTTGAAAGTACCGGAGAATATGAGTTGACTGTGGCAGACGAGAAGATTATGCTGTTGATGGACGATGTTGAAATTCAAACCGAAGATATTCCGGGATGGACAGTGGCCACTGAAGGACAAATGACTATTGCTTTGGATATCAACATTTCGGAAGAACTGAAACAGGAGGGAATTGCCCGTGAATTTATCAACAAAATACAGAACTTACGAAAGGATAATGGTTTTGAGGTAACCGATCGGATTAAGTTGCGTATTGCCAAGCACGAAGAGTACAATGTGGCGGTTAAAAACCACAAGGAATACATTTGTGCACAAACACTTGCCGATGCTCTGGAATTAGCGGATAGCGTGGATTCTGCCAAAATAAAAGAGGTGGAAATTGACAAAGATGTGACGGCGCAAATTGAGATTGAAAAGGTGAATTAAATATTTGTCAACAGGCACCGCATATGATGGACTTTTTTATTACTTTAGGGCCTTGTTGAGAAAAAGGAGGAACTTAAAAACCCAAAAACTATGGGAGACAAAAATAGATACACTGATGAGGAGTTAATGGAATTCAAAAAGATTATTCTGGACAAGCTCGAAAAGGCTCAGGAAGATTACAGAATGTACAAGAATTCGATTACTCAGAGTGATGGGAATGACATCTCAGACACTTCGCCTACTTTTAAAGTTTTGGAGGAGGGCGCTGCTACCCTTTCTAAAGAGGAAGCCGGAAAATTAGCACAGCGCCAGTTAAAATTTATTCAGCATTTACAAGCTGCTCTTGTTCGTATCGAAAACAAGACATACGGAGTTTGTCGCGATACCGGCAAATTAATTTCAAAAGAAAGATTGCGTGCTGTTCCTCATGCAACACTTAGTATCGATGCTAAGAAAGGGGCCTAGAGAATAAAGAGAACGGAATGTGAATTGCTCTTCGAAAATGCTAATTGCTGATAAAATTTCGAAGAGCATTTCTATTGTAAAGGGTAGCTTATGTCGCGTAGTGTAAAATCATTAATTATTATATTCTCCATTTTAATTGTAGATCAGGTTTTAAAATTCTGGATCAAAACCAATTTGTCAATCGGTGACGAGATAGTGGTTTTTAAAGATTGGTTTATTCTTCATTTTGTCGAAAATAACGGTATGGCTTTTGGCTTTGAGTTTGCCGGTGAATATGGTAAGATATTCCTTAGTGTTTTTCGAATTGTTGCCGTAATGGCTATTGGTTGGTACCTGTTTAAACTAGCCAGAAAAGAGGAGGTGCCTTTTGGTTTTGTGGCCTGTATTGCACTGATTTTTGCCGGAGCAATCGGAAATATTATCGATAGTCTTTTTTATGGAATTATTTTCAACCACAGTTATGGGCAGGTGGCTACGTTATTTCCAAACGAAGGTGGCTACTCAAGCTTTTTGCACGGAAGGGTGGTTGACATGTTCTATTTTCCGCTGATTGAAGGCCGTTATCCGGCTTGGATACCAAGAATTGGAGGAAATCCGTTTATCTTTTTCCGTCCGGTTTTTAATGTTGCCGATTCGGCCATTACTGTAGGAATCTTTTCAATTTTACTTTTCTATCGCAAGTATTTTAACAAGCTCGATAGCAGCAAAACAGATACTGAAGAGATCGAAGCGGAACAAACAGTTTAGGAATTCAGGACCTCAGGTTAATTACGATTTACCTTTCTGCAGAGGGACTGGCTAACAGTCAGAAAATCACTCATTTTGTTTTACCTTTGCAAAGTCATACGATTTCAGAAAAATTATGGATCAACTATACATTTATAATACGCTGAGCCGAAAAAAGGAAGCGTTTAAACCGCTGGTTGAAGGTCGCGTTGGTTTGTACGTATGCGGACCAACCGTTTACAGCAACTCGCATCTGGGGCACGCCCGCCCGTTTATCACATTCGATTTGTTGTACCGCTACCTTACTTTCCTCGGAAACAAAGTTCGTTATGTACGCAACATTACCGATGTTGGTCACCTTGAAGATGAGGTGGAAGGCGTTGGCGAAGATCGTATTGCCAAAAAGGCGCGTCTGGAGCAGTTGGAGCCTATGGAAGTGGTTCAGAAATACATGAACACTTTCCATCGTAACATGGACGATCTGAACGTTACGCCTCCAAGTATTGAGCCACGTGCGTCGGGTCATATTATCGAGCAAATTCAGGTGATTGAAGGTATTCTGAATAACGGATACGCGTACGAGGCCAACGGTTCTGTTTATTTCGATGTAGATAAATACAACAACGATTACAAATACGGAAAACTTTCCGGCCGTAATCTGGATGATATAAAAACCAACACCCGCAAGTTGGACGGGCAGGACGAAAAGAAAAACTCTTTTGATTTTGCCTTGTGGAAAAAAGCGGCGCCCGAACATAT
>DASQBW010000525.1:0-1676 GCA_035635015.1 Draconibacterium sp.
GTTACTCCTTCAATTGTTAGAAGATTTGAGCCAATACCGCCTATTTTTGCGCCCATCGAAACCAACATTTTGCAAAGTTGTTGCAGGTAAGGTTCGCAGGCTGCGTTGTAAATGGTGGTGGTGCCCCGGGCCAAAACTGCAGCCATTACAATATTGGCAGTTCCGGTTACCGATGCTTCGTCGAGTAACATGTAAGCGCCAATAAGTTTTTGTGCAGAAACCGAGTACCATTTATTTTCGCGGTCGAATTCGAATTTAGCTCCAAGCTTTTGTAAGCCAATAAAGTGGGTATCTACCCTGCGACGTCCAATTTTATCGCCTCCGGGTTGTGGAATAAAACCTAATCCAAAACGCGACAGCAAAGGGCCAATAATCATTATTGAACCACGAAGAACCGCTGCCTGTTCGGCATATTCACTACTTTTCAAAAAGTTTATGTCAACCTGGGCTGCATTAAAACTAAAATGACCTTTAGCCAGCCGTTTAATTTTAACGCCCAACCCCTTAAGTATTTCAATTAGTTTTAATACATCCCGAATTTCAGGTATATTTTCTACAATGGTTTCTTCAGGCGTTAATAATGTGGCACAAATAATTTGCAGTGCTTCGTTTTTTGCCCCCTGTGGTTCAAGGTCTCCTTTAAGTTTGTAACCACCTTCAATTTTGAAAGTCGACATAAGGAAATGGATTATCGCTTTTGGTTATTTTTTCTTTTTAACTTTTTTCTTTTTGCCAATCAATGTTTTAGCGTCGGAAAGCTGAGTCCCTTCGGGTACTTTTAACCGTCCTTCTGATAATTCTTCTAAATCATTAAAAATTTCCCGGTCTTCGACACCATCCTTATTCCATGCCAGGTATGATTTTTTCATGTGGTTGGCCAGTTGCTCAATAATAATATTGCGCTCCTCGCCCTCGAAATTATCCGCTTCATTAATTAATAGTTCCAATGTTCGCCCGTAATGTTTGTATTTAATACGATTTTTGCTGTACGGTACATTATTCGGACGCTCGTTTAAAATATCAGGCGAAGGTGGATCGTAGGGGTAATCAATATCGAGCTGAAAATCGGACATGATTGCCAAATGGTCCCAAAGTTTGTGTTTAAAATCCTGAACATCCCTCAAATGCGGGAAAAGGTTGCCCATAACATCGATTACTGTCTGTGCCGATTTATTTCTTTTGTCACGGTCTTCTATTGTTAAAAGGTA
This sequence comes from Draconibacterium sp., assembly GCA_035635015.1. Classification (GTDB taxonomy): domain Bacteria; phylum Bacteroidota; class Bacteroidia; order Bacteroidales; family Prolixibacteraceae; genus Draconibacterium. The sequence goes on from DASQBW010000525.1 coordinate 1,209, forward strand.
GTCAACCATGTTTTGTATATTTCTGCCGTATTCCGGTAGAGCCATTTTTCTTCTTTTGGTATTATAATCCATCTTAAAATGTTTTATGCTAATAATCTAATTTTCAATTAAATTGGAAATATCTGCGAATAAGTAGTGCAAAACTAATCATTTCCCGATAATTCCCGAAGTAATTATTTTTTAAACACCTGCTAGCCAATAATTTTCAGCTTAGCAAATTTAAGCAACAACTGCTTTTGGGTACCCGATTTAAAAAATACAGTTGCTTTAATGTTCGGTGTAACTCCTTCAATATTAATAACCTTTCCTTCGCCAAACCGTTGGTGCTCTACCTGCATGCCAACCTGTATTTTTTCCGGTGCATCAGCGTCAAAAGTATTTTGCGAGCGGTTACTTTCTTTAAGCGAAACGAGTTTTCTATTAAAAAAGTTTTGCGATTCGCGTGTTTTAAATGCCGAAGGTGGTTGC
>DASQBW010000526.1:0-18628 GCA_035635015.1 Draconibacterium sp.
GGTTAATACCTGCATTTGCGCCAGGAACTATGTTTGAAACAGAAATGATTTTAGCAGCTTTGAAAAGGATTTTTCTGAAACCGATAAAATACTGATTTATAGAAGCAACCTATCGAAACACGATTTTATCTAAAAAAGTGCCTGAGTTTTTGGAAGAAATAAAAAAAGCACTATTTTTGCAGTCCGAAAATTCTGAATAGAAACAAGTAAAACTTTATAGAAATGAAACGTACATTTCAACCATCAAATAGAAAAAGAAAGAACAAACACGGGTTCAGAGAGAGAATGTCGACTGCGAATGGTCGCAAAGTAGTTAAAGCCCGCAGAGCAAAAGGCAGAAAAAAATTGACTGTTTCAGACGAACCAAGACATAAAAGATAATTAAATATCTTACGACAGTTTGCGGGAAGGTAAAGAAGTCAATTCTTTACCTTTTCGTGTTTATAAAAGTTTATAAACGCTATTGCTTAAAACAATTCTCCCAATACCATTTTATTCAATATTTGAAATTTGTTTATTGCCCAAATCCTTTCAACATACTTTTTTTGACTTATTTTTGTTTTCTAAAATAAGTACCATACAAAAATATGAGTTTAGGAAAATTTTTTACCAGCCGTGTTTTTATAAAGCACCTTTTAATTGCCTTTGCGCTTGTATTCATTCTTTTGTTTACAACCTTAAAAGGCCTTAAAATGTATACCAATCATGGCATTTCATATCCGGTTCCTGTGTTAACAGGTTTAAGCCTCGATGAAGCAAAAACCAGTGCTGAAGTAAATAAACTGCAGATAGAAGTAGTTGATTCAGTTTACGACAAAAATTTCGAACCGGGAACAGTTGTCGATCAGCTTCCTCTGTCAAATTCAAGGGTGAAAGAAAATCGGATAATAAAACTTACCATAAACTCTAACGAACCGGATAAAGTAATTCTCCCAAAACTAACTGATATTTCATATCGGCAAGCCCGGGTGCTTATTGAAAATGCCGGGTTACAAATTGCAAATATTTATTACCAGCCGTCTGAGTATAACGATCTTGTTTTAAAAACCATGCAGGATTCTGTAATCATTTTCGAAGGAGATCGGATAATAAAAGGATCGGGCATTGATTTGGTACTGGGGCGCAGCCAGGGCAACATGAAAACTACACTGCCCAACCTTACTGGTTTTACGCTGGAAGAAGCGCGTTCAACACTAACTGATGCAATGCTAAATGCCGGATCAATTATTTTTGACAATACTGCCGAAACAGCTGAAGATTCGGCTATGGCACAAATTTGGCGGCAATCGCCAAATCCAAAATTTACACAACAAATTGAAATGGGTGCATCGGTTGACATTTGGTTAACTACCGACACCGCAATTATAAACCAGGCCTACGAAAGAAATTTTTAACAGAATGGCAGATTACAATCAGGAAAACGAAGAGCTGGAAGAGAATGGCTTATACGAACATTACCGTTTATCGGTAGATCCAGGCCAGTCGCCATTACGCATCGATAAATTTCTTTCAAACCGCATTGACAATGCCTCGCGAAGCCGTATACAGGCTGCTGCCGATGCCGGGAATATTTTAGTTGACGGGAAAGCTGTTAAACCAAACTACAAGGTAAAACCCAACGAAGAGATATTGATTGTAATGGATTTTCCACGACGGGAGCTAAAAATTATTCCTGAAGAAATTCCGTTAGACATTGTATACGAAGACGATCAACTGATCGTAATCAATAAACCTCCGGGACTTGTTGTACACCCCGGTCATGGAAACTACACCGGTACATTGGTAAATGCACTGGCATGGTATTTTAAAGACTTGCCCCTTTTTAACAGTGAAGATCCGCGACCGGGACTGGTACACCGGATTGATAAAGACACCTCGGGACTATTAGTCGTTGCAAAAACAGAAATGGCAAAAAACAAACTGTCACTTCAATTTTTTAATAAAACTACCGAACGTCGTTACCTTGCATTGGTTTGGGGCAGCGTTAAGGAAGACGAAGGAACCATTACCGGGCACATTGGGCGAAGCCTTAAAAACCGGCAGGTATTTACGGTTTTCCCTGAAGAAGATTATGGAAAACATGCCGTTACCCATTACAAGGTATTAAGACGTATCGGCTATGTTACACTGGTTGAATGCAGGCTGGAAACCGGCCGAACACACCAGATAAGGGTACACATGAAACATATAAACCATACGCTCTTTAACGACTCTAATTACGGAGGCGACCAGATATTAAGAGGCACAACTTTTAGTAAATACAGACAGTTTGTACAGAACTGTTTTAAAGTTCTTCCCCGCCAGGCACTGCACGCCAAAACACTGGGATTTATCCATCCTACAACCGGAGAAAAGATGTTATTCAATTCGGAATTGCCCGAGGACATGGCTTCTGCAATTGAAAAATGGGAAAATTATATAGCTAACAGAAATGAATAAAATCAACAAACCCAATATTGCCGTAATTGCAGGAGGCGATTCATCAGAATTTGTCGTTTCGGTGAAAAGCGGAGCGAATGTTTTTAATGCAGTTGATGTTGAACGATTCACACCGTGGTTGGTTCAAATGAAAGGCCGGAAATGGGAAGTTATTGAAAACGACAAAAAAATTGCAGACATTGACAAATCGGATTTTAGTTTCATTCATCACGACAAGAAGATAAATTTTGATTTTGCCTACATTACCATACATGGCACACCGGGCGAAGACGGAATTCTTCAAGCTTATTTCGAGCTGTTAAATATCCCCTATTCCACATGTAGTGTGCATTCATCGTCGCTTACTTTTAACAAATGGTTTTGCAACAATTACCTTCGCTCGCACGGCATTAAAATGGCGGTGTCGAAAAAGTTATCAAAAGGTGAAACAATTGACTCTGATGCGATAGTAAACGAATTGGGCTTGCCCCTTTTTGTAAAACCAAATGCCGGAGGTTCAAGTTTTGGAATCACCAAAGTAAAGAATATTAGCCAGGTAAATGAAGCAATAGAAAAAGCCTGGAAAGAAAGTAACGAAGCACTTGCCGAGCAGTTTATCGAAGGAACAGAATATACGTGTGGAGCTGTTCGTCTGGGGGAAGAAAAATTAATTTTCCCCATTACCGAGGTACTTCCGAAAAATGAATTCTTCGATTACGAGTCAAAATATACACCGGGTGCAACAGAAGAAATCACCCCTGCCCGATTGCCGGAAAACCTTTTCAAAAAGTGCCAGGAACTAACTTCAAAAATCTATGACCTGTGCGAGTGTTCAGGAATTGTGAGGGTTGATTTTATTTTAAAAGGGGGGGAGTTTTATTTCCTTGAAGTGAATACCACACCGGGAATGACTGCAACCAGCTTCATCCCTCAACAAATTGCAGCAATGGGAAGTACTTTAAAAGCAATTGTCACACGGATTATTGATGAGAAACTGGCGAAATAATCCTATTAACAATTGTGAATAGCGCCAGTTGAAAAGAGAGATAATATTCCCTTGCTACACGAAAGGTAAATTTCTATTTTTGAAGTCGGCTTGTTCAAATCCGGAATAAACTTTTGAATGTTTTTACAACAACTATGGCACAACGAAAAAAAACCAATCAACAACAAAATACTGTAGAACAAATTAATGCGCAATACGGCAAGCTGCCTCCGCAGGCTATCGATGTAGAAGAAGCAGTACTTGGCGCACTTATGCTTGAACGCGATGCCTATGTTACCGTTGCCGATACAATCGACACGGGAAGTTTTTACAAGGAAGAGCACCGAAAAATATTTGATGCCATTAAAACCCTTTCGGGAAAAGAAAAGCCGGTTGACCTTTTAATGGTAACACAAGAGTTGAAAAACCGCGACCAGCTGGACGAAGTTGGTGGTCCGTCGTACATCACACAACTAACCCGCCGAGTTGCTTCAGCTGCTCATATCGAATTTCATGCGCGTATTATTGCCCAGAAATTTATGCAGCGCGAACTTATTCGTGTTTCATCCGAAATTCAAACACAGGCTTACGATGACACATTGGATGTTGATGACCTGATCGATTTCTCGGAGTCGGCTTTGTTCCAGGTATCGGAGGGAAACATTAAAAAAGAAACCGTTCCGATTAAACCGGTATTAAACCAGGCAATTCTTCAAATTGAAAAGGCACGTAGCAGACCTGATGGTTTAAGTGGTGTGCCCTCAGGATTTACTGCCATAGACCGGATTACTTCGGGGTGGGAACGCTCGGCCCTTGTTATTCTGGCAGCACGTCCGGCAATGGGAAAAACTGCATTTGTTTTATCCATGGCCCGAAATATGGCGGTTGACCACCGACAGTCGGTTGCATTTTTTTCGCTTGAGATGTCTTCTATTCAGTTGGTAAACCGTTTAATTTCGGCAGAATCGGAACTGGGGGGAGAAAAAATTAAAACCGGAAAGCTTGAAGATTACGAATGGGCTCAACTCAACCAGCGAATTAAAACGCTTGACGAAGCGCCTATTTTTATCGATGATACACCTGCCCTTTCGATTTTTGAATTCCGGGCCAAATGTCGCCGGTTAAAAATGCAGCACGATGTGGACATTATTATTGTGGATTACCTGCAGCTAATGACAACCGGAACAGATACACGTGGAAGCAGAGAGCAAGAAGTAAGTTTAATCTCGCGCTCGCTAAAAGCCATTGCAAAAGAGCTGGATGTACCGATTATTGCCCTGTCGCAGCTGAGCCGTGCCGTTGAATCGCGCGAAGGGAAACGCCCGCAACTTTCCGACCTTCGCGAATCGGGGGCGATTGAGCAGGATGCCGACATTGTTTGTTTTATTCACCGTCCTGAATATTTTGGAATTACGGAAGATGAATCGGGAAACTCACTTTTAGGCGTAGCAGAAATAATTATTGCTAAACACCGTAACGGCGCAACAGCCGATGTACCGCTTCGTTTCCAGAAAGAAATGGCACGTTTCTCCGATCTCGATCCGCAGTTTAATCCGGGAGATTTCTCACAACAGGTACAAACCTTTGGTTCATCAATGAATGCAGATGAAGAGAGGGTTGGCGCAGGAATGTCTTCGAACAGCGGTTTCGACAACCAGAATTCATCAACCGGCGATGCTCCGTTTTAATGAATTTAGAATGACGAATGACGATTACAGATAATAGAAAAACTCGTTCGCTGATGCACAACCTTCTGAAATTAAAAATCGTTAGTCATCATTCGCAAATCAGTATGAACCAAAAACCCGTTTCACTGTAATAATACAAAAACAACATGCGTACGCCGATTAAAATATTTTTGTTACCACTCCTGGTTTTCTTTTATATACAGGCCGGAGCTGTTCATCTGCTTATCCCAATGGACGAACTGCAAAAGGACCACCTTAAATCTTACGGAATTACCTATTGGGTTTTAGAGAAAGATATTGAAGTAAAATGGCTGCTTAACTACCGTGGGGGGAGCTTCTTAATGCAACATTATCCTGAGATTGAGAATGAATGCGTAATCAGGGGAGTAAGTTTCGAAACGATTAGCGATGCACAGGCATCAGCTATACTGGCTGAGATAGCACAACCCGATGTAAACCAGGATGCGGTTGCCATGAACAAAGCGCCCAAAATTGCGGTTTATTCCCCACCCAACAAACAACCCTGGGACGATGCCGTAACCATGGTTTTAACCTATGCCGAAATTAATTACGACATTATTTATGACGAAGAAATATTAAACGGCGATTTGGCCGACTACGACTGGCTTCATCTGCACCACGAAGATTTTACCGGGCAACACGGTAAGTTCTGGCGCTCGTACGAACACATGCCCTGGTACAAGGAAGAGGTTCGTATTAACCAGGAACTAGCCGAAAAACTTGGCTTTATGAAGGTTTCGGAAATGAAATCGTTTGTTACCCGCGAAATTCAGAATTATGTAATGAACGGTGGATTTTTATTTGCCATGTGTGCAGCTACCGATACTTACGACATTTCTCTCGCCACTATTGGTGTTGATATTTGTGAAAGCATGTTTGACGGCGATCCGATGGAAGCGCACGTAAACGAGAAACTAAACTTTGGAAACACCTTCGCATTTAAAGATTTTAAGCTGGAAACCAATCCGTATGTTTACGAATTTTCAAATATTGATGCTACCGACTTTCGCCAGGTTGCCCGTGAGAATGATTATTTTACCTTATTTGAGTTTTCGGCCAAGTGGGACCCTATTCCTACAATGCTTTGCCAAAACCACAATAACCTGATTAAAGGTTTTATGGGACAAACAACAGCTTACCGTAAGGAAGTACTAAAATCAAACGTTTTAGTACTTGGAGAAAACAAACCGGCTAACGAAGCACGGTACATCCATGGTGAACAGGGTAAAGGATTCTGGACATTTTACGGTGGCCACGACCCGGAAGATTACCGCCACCTGATTGGTGATCCGCCAACCGACTTAAGCCTGCATCCCAACTCTCCGGGTTATCGACTGATTCTTAATAATGTATTATTTCCTGCGGCTAAAAAGAAGAAACGTAAGACGTAAGAAACATACATGCTAAACATATAGAGAACACAGTTTTCTATGGCATGCCACAAAATATTTTTATGTGGATTTCAGAGTTTAGTTGTGGTATAGGTGATTATTTGTAAAATTCAGTGAACCATTCTAAAGCCAGTTTCGACAAATCGTAATCCTGCTGTCCAGTGCCACCAGAAAACGCTGCTACCAGGTATCCTGAATTTACTTTTGCAATTGCCCCGCCTTTATATCCCAACTCACCATCAATTGACCTTCGTTCAGAATCTCCACTGTCTTCGAGCGTTACAGCCATCTCCGCAGCTTTTGCAGAAGCAATGGCAAGATAATTTGCTCTGCCATCCGCCAACATTCCGGCTACTTTCATTTTTGATATCCATGATTCGGTTTTATCACCCGGAATAAAAGCAATCAGAGCCACACCTGCTATTGATTCCTCTTCGGCTTTTTTCGCCATCAATGTAAGGCAATCATCGGCATGTTCAAGAAACAACTGCTCACCTTTACCGGGAGCATTTTTTTGAGAACTGTTTGCAGAATTAATTCCTGCCCTGCAATTTGAATACATTCCTGAAAATACAAGCACGCTGATAAGAATAATTAGCTGTTTCATCATATAATTATAAATAGGTTTGTCCACAAGTTACTTCATAACGCCACATTAAACCAGCAACAATCACCGCTTCTCGGAGGTCCGGTTTTAACTCAGGCAACACTTTGTTACTTGTTACTCACCCGAAATTTACATGATTTGTTCATACATTCCGCCCTCAATCCACATTTTTCTGAAAGAGCTGCATTTAAATTCTGGCTCTAGTAGATGTTCATGCCCAGAATAATTTGTTGCATATCCAAGTCAATGATAGTAATCCGAGAAGGAGTGTAGTTAGAAGAATTGATTTCATATCGGTCTGATATTAAGGCTAATCTGAAAGGTCGATATCTGATTTTAATTTCTTTATTAAAGATCAGTCCAACTTTTACCCCGGATTTTGTTCTACAAAATTTCTTTTATTTCCAGAACTTCACAGTCAATGTCTGGAGGACAAGATTCATTTATCCCAATTTCTTTATACTTAATTCTTACTCTGTCTCCCGATTTAAAAGCAATTACATCTTCAGTAGTGACAATTCGTGTATCTCCATTATCAAGATGAACTTGTTGAGCACAGTATGCAGACCTCCACTCAGCCAAATATTTCCAGTTGCTTGACGAGTAGCATCGTCTTCGTTCTTATTACAGGGTTAAGCAAATATCAGTATTAAATCGATTAATAAGTTGTTGTTTGTCATGGTTGATCAGGTATCCATAGTTTTTTATATAGATTCGTTTTGTTTTCAATTGGTTGCATCGGGCATAATTGTGAACTCAACTATAGCCACACGATGTAGTGTACCAGCAGAGATGAGAACGAGAAAGCGTAGAACTTCCCTGATAAACCAACAATTAGTTTAAGCGAGCTAAAACCTTTAGATATAGCACCTCTCTACAAATTATTATACAAATGTTGCTGTGCATTATTTAATAAATCCCAATTCCTTCAAGTATGTAATAATATCTGTTTCATTTCTTTTTAAATATGCCGTTTCTCTCATATGTTGCATAGTATCTGCGATAAAAGCCAGTGCTAGGCAAATCAACGAAGAACAAAGAAACCAAACTTGATGATTATGTTTTATAAAGTAAGAAATAAGGTAGGATAAAAATAATTCAACAAATGTAAGATATAGAATATGAAGCTCCCCATGAGCAATCTGAACTGACTTTCTTTCTTTGGATGTTATAAAATCATTTTTAATTGACTCATATGCTGGCCTTTGAAGAGATTTCGACACCCCAATAGCTTCAAGAAAACTCATTGAACATGTTCTCGCTTCCCCCTTTCTGTTGTTAAAATAATCCGCTACTTTATGAAGTAGATGCTGAGCCTGGAAGAGCAATAAATCTCCAATTATTCTAAAGTAAATAACATATATAGCAGTTCCAATACCTATGATAATTAGGATGATTATAATTGCCCCCAGATCCTTTGTTATGTTTTTCAATAGATCTAAATCAATAAATGCAAAACATATCAACGCCAATATTCCAGCATATAAATAACCAAAAATTTTTTCACCAGAAATACCTATCTTATCAAGGTAAGAAGATTCAATCGTATTGTTTTCCATAATCTTATATTGTTAAACTAATTAGATGAAAATAATCAATTCGACAAACTAAACTCAATCAAAATGATTAATATTTTAATTTGGTAGGTATTCATAATTATTATCATCGTAGGTTTTGATTAATACCTCTTGCACTAAATACCAATCTTTATTTTTTAGCATTTATCTTTTTCAATTCTTCTAGTATCTCCTTCTGAAGGTTGATGACATCGGTTATCCGTAACATCCAGGCTCCAACCCATCTTAATATTAAAATGAATAGTACGGGTATTACCAGTGTAATAAGAAAAGGTCCAATCGACCATGCGATGTCTTTAAAGGTTTCCATAATCGTACTTTAAGTTTTATTGTATTTAAAATTTAGTAAACACCAATTCATGTTGCCACAATAAACAAGCGCTTAGTACAGGAGATTATAGCCAATTTATGGATAATCAACAGACTGGCTTGACGGATTATCTTTACAAACGTGTTATTCAATGTATTGGGCAATTTTAATTTTAGATGTTTAAAAGTAAAAAATATTTATGAAAAACAATGTATTAACAAGACTGTAAAAAAGCGCTGCAAAAAAAGAAACCGTTACGGAGTAAAAACAAAAAAAGAGGTGACCCAAAAGCCACCTCTTTGAATATTTTATGAACTATTCTCTAGTAAATATCCCAGAACAATTTAGTACTCATTTCATCTCCACCAATGGCGTCTGAAGCCGCTTTCCAGTTAACTGAATTATACTGTTGTTCGTTTGTTGGATAAGTAAAACGAACAGGTATGGATGTAACACCTGTTGGAGGACTTGGAGGCATTACCAAAACTGAAGGATAATCCAGTCTTCTCCAGAAAGTATAACCAATAAAACCTCTGGTGTACATGGCCAACCATGCCTGAGTACCAATGGCATCTTTCCAAACATCGTACGACGAATACGACTGTGCAGCCAAATAAGTATCGGCTTCGGCTACTGTACCACCCCACTGAACAATTGAAGCTGTAACAGCTGCATTATAAAATTCTTCTGCACTTGAACCAACAGCCCATCCGCGGGCAGCAGCTTCGGCCAGGTAAAACTGAACCTCATCATAAGTCAGGAAGAAACCAGGGAAATCAGGTTCATTCAAGGCTGCATCATAATGTACTTTAGTACTATACGATCCACCTGATGCACCATAATCGGTTGTTATACCATCAAGATCATCAAAATAGTTGTCAATCCTTGGGTCATCAATGGATTCCATTAAACTCACCATTCCAGTAACCATAACAAAGTCAGAGCGTCCACTTGCCACCAAATCGTCGTATAGTTCGTTTACATACGGTAATGATTTTTCGTAAGGGAAAAATGCACTCTCGTCCTGACTTGCAAAGACACCATCGTAATGTGCTTCAACAGTCGATTGTCCAAGAGCAGACAACGGACCATCGGCAATACCAATACCCATTTTTACCAGTAAACTATTTCCGAACTTCGTCCATGATGCAATATCTCCGCTGTAAATCAAATCAGCAGAACCAAAGCTGTCGCCATCTTCATCAAGAGCTGCAACAGCGGCTTCGGCACGGTCAATTAAATCTTTATAAATGGTTTGCGCATCATCGTAGGCAGGCGTGTAATTATCCTTATCCAAAGCCTCGGTGTAAGGTATATCTCCAAAGATGTCTACCAGGCGCTGATATACGAAAACATTAATTAAATCGATAACCGCAAGCTGGTTCGCCTTTGTTTTTTGCTTATAATCCAAATTTGGAGCAACTGGCGTTTGCGCTTCAATTATTTCGTAAGCATTCTTCAAATCGTATAAAGCAGCGTAGTATACTCTGAATATTTGCTCCGGAATTTCACGGCTTGTAATGTTATAATTCGCTTCATCTCTGTACGAACGTTCTGTCCAATACTGGGCCATTAGCTTCCAGGTATTGTAATTAACATTTGTACTCGAAATCTGATCAATAATTTCAATTTGTGCATTGGTAAGTAATACACTTGCACTTACTTCTTCCGGACTGGTTTTATCAACATTCATTTTCGTGAAATCGTCGGTACACGAAATCTGGAACCCCAGAAGAAGTATAACTATATATAATATTCTTTTTCTCATTTTTAAAAAGTATTAAAAATTAACATTTAAAGTAAAACCAACATTCCGGGTTGAAGGCATTACACCACTTTGCCAACCTTGAATATTTCCAGCACCTTGAGAAGTTTCCGGGTCCGCATAAGGCAGGTTTTTATGAATAATCCACAAGTTTGAACCAACCACTGTAACCGACGCATCCTGAATAAATGTGTTATCAAAGATTGAAGACGGCAGGTTATAAGTAAGCGACAATTCTCTTAACTTAACGTAACTGGCATCGTACACAAACAAAGCATTTGGTGCATAATACGATCCAACAGGAGTATAATAGGTTCCCATATCGTCAGAACGTACTGTATTTGGCTCTCCGTTGGCAGTAACTCCTGTGAGGATTAAACCACCATCATCGGAAGCATAATTACGAATTGGGTTACCCAGTTCGTTCAAACCGGCACTTTCTTTATACAAACCTGTTGAAGATCCGTACCAATGGTCTAACGAGAATACATCTCCACCATGTTTCCAATCGATTAAGAAACTAAGATGAAGGTTTTTATAACTGAACGAGTTTCTAAGCCCACCAATCCAGTCGGGATTTACATCACCAATAATCTGATCAGATGCACTTACATCGTAGTAACCATCGGTAACAATTCGGTGAGCTTCGTCTTTAATATCGTTATAGTAAACAAAGTCGGTACCATGAATTGTTCCCATCGGATAACCTTTTTTGGCGTTAACAGTTACACCACCCTGCAAGTCGGCCAACTGAAGTTTTTCCAGTCCTTCGGCAAGGTCGATAACTTCGTTTTTGTTTTTCGACCAGTTAAGCGCAACATCCCATGTAAAGGCTCCCTGTTTAACAGCTGTTGCATTCAACATCAACTCAATACCTTTGTTGCTAACCTCTCCTGCATTTACATATTTAAAGCTCGATCCTGTTGCATAAGAAATTGCAGCCGGCATAATTTGGTCAACAGTTCTGTTGTCATATACCGCCATATCAAGTCCAAGTCTGTTATTCAGGAAGTTTAAGGTTAAACCTGCTTCCAAACTTTTTGTTCTTTCCGATTTTAACTCTGCATTATTGATTGTATTGCTGTTCGAGGCAACTCCGTTTCCACTGAAAGGATAGGCCTGAACGTAAGTGTTATATAAACTTGCAAAAGGAGCATCGCTACCCACTTCAGCATAATTTAATCTCACTTTACCAAAACTAAACCAATCATTTTCGATCAAATCTGTAAAAATATAGCTGGCCGAAGCAGATGGATATAAATAAGTTCGGTTATCTTCCGGCAAAGTAGAAGACTGGTCAACACGAACCGAGCCTTCAAGGAACAATACGTTGTTGTAACCCAAAGATGCATTTGCAAAGTAACCATTAACCTGAACCTCTGCAGCATTTTCTTCCGGCAGCTCCAGAGGAGCAGCAGTGTTTGCAATTGAATAAATACCTTCAACAGCTAGACCTCCATTTGTTGAGGCCCAGTAGTCAGATGTATTTTGTTTACGGATATTCACACCTGCCAATCCTGCCAGGTTCAACGATTCAGTAAGGTCTTTATTAAAGTTGGCCATTAAATCGAAGTTATATTCTGAGTAATCACCTCTTTTTACAGAATAACCCGATGAAACGTCGTTGTAATTAATACCGAATGCCTCGGCAATTGAACCTACTGCAAGTCTTTCTTCTTCAATGTACGAATAGTGATCGATAGAAGCACGTCCTGTAACTGTTACGAAATCAGCAAGCTGCCAATCGAATTTTGCATAACCAATAAAGCGGTTACGTGTATCGGTTTGGTAGTTCCTGTAACGTTGCCAATATGGGTTATTCCAATAAGCAGGGCTTTGATCGCTTGGTCCGTTCATGTTCCAGGTAGCATTTACTCCCAATTGTTCATAAGCTTGTTTTTGCTCAAGTATATCAACATTGGTTTGCCACCACTGGCGGAATCCTGAAACCAGGTTACCCGAATAACCGGTAATGTTTCTCCCCTTGGTTTCTGTCTTAATAAAATTGGCAAACGATGTAACTTTCAGTTTTGAGGTAACATTATAACTACCTGCAAAACTAAAATTGTTTTTATCCAATTCACTGTTTGGCATTATACCTCCTTGATGCAGGTTCTGGTAAGAAAACCGATAAGTTACATCTTCGCTGCCACCTGTTACCTGAATGGCGTTAGAGGTTGATGTAGCAGTTTCGAAAAACTCAATTGGATCATTTTTAGCTGCAACCCAAGGAGTCGCTTTACCATAGGTATCCAGACCCGACCAGAAAGCATTCCACTGATAAACATCCAAACCTGCATCGAAAGGTTCTCCCATTGATGCATCTTCATAAGTAGGCACGACGTAGTCTTCCTGACCATCGTCATTCCAGTCCCAATACTCAAGTCCCGGACGGTCTGATCCACTATACCAGTCAAGACCATAACCCGATCCATATTCTTTTTGATACTCAGGGAATGTGCTTTTATCCACAAATCCCATTGTAACATTTCCTGAATAAGAAACTCCCAGGGTTTTTCCTTCTGATCCTTTTTTTGTTGATATCAGGACAACGCCGTTCGCAGCACGCGAACCATAGAGCGCAGTTGCGGCAGCACCTTTAAGTACCGAAATTGATTCAATATCATTAGGGTTAATATCTGCAGCAGTACTACCATAATCGTATCCACGACCACCTCTTTTTTGGTACGAGTCATTCATGATCGTATTATCAATAGGCACTCCGTCGATAACAAACAAGGCCTGGTTGCTACCAGTTAATGAAGCTGAACCACGCACAATAACGTTGGTAGATCCACCAAAGTTTGTGTTTGTTTTTACATCGAGACCGGCAACTTTTCCTGAAAGTGCCGAAGTAAAGTCAGCTCCTTTTATTGTGCTGATTTCTTCACCACCCACTTGCTGAACTGAGTATCCCAAAGATTTCTTTTCCCTTGAAATACCAAGAGCCGTTACTACAACCTCGTCAACCCCAATCATAGCCGGGCTTAATGTTGCATCTATCTCTGCCCCTGTAATAGGCAATTCTTCAGTACGCATGCCCACAAAAGAAAAAACAAGGACTTCAGCATCGTTTGGAACTTTTAATGTATAGTCTCCATCAATGTTGGTTATGGTACCTAAGGTTGTACCTTTTACAGAAACCGATACTCCGGGGATTGGCATATCATCCTCAGCAGAAATAACCGTACCGGTTATCGTCCTGGTCTGAGCATTTACCACCAGATTACCCATAAAAAAGAGCATCGATAGAAAAATCGCAATTTTTTTCATAGAAATAATTTTAAGTTTTTAATTAAAGCGCTATAAAAATTGTATCAAGCATTTTCAGTTTTTATTAGAAATAGCCGGGAGGATTAAAGTATCTACGAAGGGTAATTTTAAAAATAAATGTAGAGTGAGTCCCTCCCGGCCGAATTCTCGTATCTTGTTGTTATAATATTAAATCCTTCATATTTTAAAAAGTGGTAATACAACACTTACTTATCACAATGATCATTATTGATTAAATAAATCATCATGAAATTCGCGGGAACACTTGAGTTAAATAGGGTAATTGTTAAAAATTTTAACACCTCGCCTGTAAAGCGTAACATGCCAAATGAAGTTTGCTTATTAATAACCTGAATCAGGCAAAAATAAGCTAATTATCTTCGTCAACTCAAGAGTACAATCCCCTAATCAGCTAACGATTAAATTTTACATTTCTGAATAAATAATAAAAATGATTAAAAATCACTTTAAAGATTTCCCCCTTCATAGAAACAATTTTAAGTAATGAATTAAACAGCCTTAGTTGTGTAATTATAGAAAAGATTCCCCCAAACCTATACTCCTAAAATTACTTATTGTTTGTGCTTATCACAAACTGTTAATTTTTATTAACGGTTACAAATATTAAAAGAAGAATTTAATTTTTAAAGAAAATGCCACTTTTTTTTAATCTAAACTATCAATTAGCATGAATCAAAAGCCAAATTTCTTTCATTATGTAAATTCATGATCATTCTGACACCAACTACGACAAAAATAACAACCAACTGATCTCATGTCACTTAATCATATATACATACCTACATAGTCTGTAAAAGACATGTGTAACGTTAGAAAATTTGGCTGCCAGGAGTCAAATACAATTCTATCGGCAATTATTTATAAAAAGTTAACAATGGATAACAATTTGGAGATCCTTTTAAAATACCCGGATTAATTATGAGAACCAAATGGTTATAAAATATGATGCAGTTCTCCCAATTCCTTTATTTGTATAAATTGCTGGCCTTTATTCTTTGGAAGTGCGTTTACCTGGTTGTACTCATTGCCCGAAAGATAAACAGCATCAATGCCATAATTCATTGCGCCGGTAATATCTACATCCCAGTCGTCGCCAATCATTAAACTCGATTTTTTGGGAGCATTGGAGGATTTAACAGCATGTTCAAAAATCTCTCGCCCGGGTTTTGGTGTTTTAATTTCTTCAGAAATAAATACCTTCTCGAAATAAGAAGTAAGGCCCGTACGTAAAAGTTTCTTTTGCTGAACTTCTTTAAAACCGTTGGTGATTATAAACAACCTGTATTTTTTCGACCTTATATAATCCAGAAGTTCCTTTGTGCCACGGATTAAATGCGATTGTTTTGGCATCTCCTCCAGATAAAGGTCATTCATCTCCAGCGGATCTATTCCTTCAATTCCCAATGCATTAAACGTTAATTGAAACCGCTGCCGGGTAAGTTCTTTTTTGCTGACTTCCTTTTTACGGTAAGCAATCCAAAGCTTTTTGTTGAATTTGGAATAGGTATCAAAATAATTGTCAAAGTTCACGCCCTTTTTTTCTAATTCAAGAACCTTAAACGTTTCCCACATAGCAAATCGTGAGTTGGTATTAAAATCCCACAAAGTGTTATCCAAATCAAAAAACAGGTGTGTATATTTCTTTTTCATTTCAGATTGCGTTGAACAAGGAGCATATAAGAAAAACTATTTTGCTTTACCTTCAACAATAATTACAATCTCGCCTTTCGGTGTATTTACAGTGTAGTATTCTTCCAGTTCCTTAACTGTGCCTCGTTTAACTTCTTCAAACATCTTACTTAGCTCTCTGCATACGCAAGCCTTTCGATCCTCTCCAAAAAACTCGGCAAACTGCCCCAGTGCTTTTACCAAACGATAAGGAGATTCGTAAAACACCATGGTTCGAGGTTCATCAGCAAGAAGTATTAAGCGGGTTTGCCGTCCTTTTTTCTGGGGCAAAAATCCTTCAAAAACAAATTTATCGGTAGGTAATCCGGAAATAGCCAATGCCGGAATCAGGGCAGTAGCGCCGGGTAAGCATTCAACAGTAATATTGTTTTCTACACAAGCCCTGACCAGTAAAAATCCCGGATCGGATATGGCAGGTGTACCGGCATCGGAAATTAGAGCGACGGTGTTTCCCTGTTCTATTTTTGAAACTATCGAGGCCGTAGTTTTGTGCTCGTTAAACTTATGGTGGGCGATCAACTTTTTATCAATCTCAAGGTGTTTCAATAACTTCGACGATACCCGCGTGTCTTCAGCAAGAATAATATCGGCTTCTTTTAAAACAGAAACTGCCCTGAGTGTTATGTCCTGAAGATTTCCAATTGGTGTTGGCACCAGTATTAATTTTGCCTCATTATCCATTAGGGAACCTGCGTTTTACAAGGTTTACAAATTTCAGACTCGTTTCATTCTTTTTCCATTTAAAATTTTCCTGCAGATAAGAAACAGCCTCATTGATGTTATTCAATTTATCGAGTGCGCTAACTGTTTTTGTAAAATTATCGGCACTGCCTTCAAAAAGCTCTCGAATGTATTGATAACGGTCGTTAATTCCAATTGCTGTCTGTATGCTTTTTACCGGGCTATTCGATATTTTATACTCCAGCTTAAGGTTGTCTTTCCCGAGTAACAAATCATTAACCGATTTTTCTTTTACAACCCTGTCTCCTATTCGGTTGGTTACAGTGTTACTTTCAGTCGATGCTGTTAATGAATTATCATTCTCCTCTTTTTCAACCTCATAATTCTCGTTTCCTCCATTAATTTTGTCTTTTGTATCTTCCTCGGTACTTACTTCTGCAGCAGGTTCAACTTCAACATGATCTTCTTCGTCCTCATTTATTTTTTCGTCAGACTTAGATGCTTCAATATGGCCTTCGTTAGTCTCATCCTGTTCCGATGAATGTATTTCAGTATTCGGGCTTGTTTCATTCGAAATTGGCTGATTATTATCGCTCTCTTTAACCTCCTCTTCAAATGCTGCTAAATCTTTAAGACTTTCCTTTTCTTCAGTCGTAAATTCTGCACGCGGTGCAACCACCTTATCCGTTGTTATTTCAACAACGGCCTCAGCTACCGCGATTTTTTCTGTAACTTGCGCTTTCTGATTTGCATTTTCGTCCTTCTCACTAAGCAACTGAATAATTCGTTTGGCTCCGCTAAAGCGAGTTCTTATAAACTCCATCTCCAGCTCGTCAAAACCCTCTGCTCCTTTTTCATCAATGAGCTCTTCCAGTTCAGCGATATCTTTATACAGAAATTTAAATAACTTTTTATTGTCCATCGATCCAAGCTTTTAACTCAATGTTGTTAAATTAATCACGGCTATTACTACTTTAACAAGCCTTTAAATTTTATTTTTGTAAAAGTAGTAAATAAAAACACCCTGTAAGAATTCTTACATTACAAAAACGGCAACTGCGAATGTTTATTGAGCGCGATATAAACAACCATAAAAAGGTAGGAACAATTGAAGTTGTAACCGGGTCGATGTTTTCGGGAAAAACGGAAGAATTAATCCGACGGTTAAAACGTGCCAAAATTGCCAGGCAAAAGCTTGAAATTTATAAGCCGATGCTGGATGTTCGTTATTCGGAAACAGATTTGGTTTCGCACGATGAGAATGCCATTCGCTCTACTCCGGTTGAAAACTCTTCAAACATTTTGTTACTGGCCGGCGATATTGATGTTATTGGAATTGATGAAGCACAGTTTTTCGACAAAGGACTGATTGATGTTGCTATAAAATTGGCCAATATGGGGATTCGCGTAATAATTGCAGGGCTCGATATGGATTTTAAAGGCAAACCTTTTGGCCCGATCCCGGAGTTGATGGCCGTGGCCGATTACATAACCAAAGTGCACGCAATATGTGTCCGGTGCGGAAGTATCGCTCAATTTTCTCACCGTCTCTCAGAAAAAGAGCAAGTAGTTCTTTTGGGTGAGAAGGACATTTACGAACCGCTTTGCCGAACCTGTTACAACAAAGCAACCCGTGAGCAATGAAAACACTTTCTGTTAATGAAATAGCTACAGCTGTTAATGGCGAACTTTTTCCTTCTCCTGCATTTCAGAATTTTGAAGTAAGGGAAATTATTACGGATAGCCGAACCTACTTTGGCGGATCACAGGTTGCTTATTTTGCCTTAACCGGGCCGGTATTCGACGGTCATAATTTCATCGCTCCACTACACAAAAAGGGAGTTGAGGTTTTTATCGTCTCCAACAAAAATTGTATTGATACAAATGCCAGCTATATTTTGGTAAGTAATACACAGCTTGCACTCCAGAAACTGGCTGCGTTTAACCGAAAACAATTTTCTTACCCGGTAATCGGAATAACAGGAAGTAATGGCAAAACCATTGTTAAAGAATGGCTCTACGATTTACTATCCACTCAAATAAATATTGTTCGAAGTCCAAAAAGTTACAACTCTCAGGTTGGAGTTCCGTTATCGGCCCTTTTATTGGATGAGAAATATGATCTCGCCATTTTGGAAGCAGGCATTTCAATGCGGGGAGAAATGGAAAAACTCGCCAGCATCGTTCAACCCGATATTGGCG